>NZ_JBQLZR010000141.1:0-19718 GCF_052168375.1 Glycocaulis sp. | reverse complement strand
TGGTGACCCCGGCAGGATTCGAACCTGCGACCATTCGCTTAGAAGGCGAGCGCTCTATCCAGCTGAGCTACGGGGCCTGCGCTGCGGCCTGGCGTCTGGAAAGCCCTGGTGGCTAGTGCGACCAGGGTTCCTTGCGGTCGGCGGCAAAATTGGACGCATAGGACTTGATCCGGCGGGTCGTTTCACGCGCTTCACGGATCTGGAACGGAATGCCGTAGCGCTTGGCGTAGGCAACCGCCTCGTCGCGCGTATCGAACGACAGATGGACCTGGCGGCGGGTATCGCCCGAACCGGCCCAGCCCATCAGCGGATCAGGACGCTTGGCCTGAGCAGGCTCAAATTCCAGCACCCAGTCCTTCGTCCGGGCGCGGCCCGATTGCATGGCGGTGCGTGAAGGCTGATAGATACGCGCGAACATCCCGGCCTCTTCCTCTGCCCGGAGCCGGATAACCATCCGGCCCCTTCAACAATGATGGTCGGGGCGGCAAGATTCGAACTTGCGACCCTCTGCTCCCAAAGCAGATGCGCTACCAGGCTGCGCTACGCCCCGATCCCGGTTCGCACCGTTTAGGCAAAGCCGCGCGGCCACGCAAGGCCGCGCCGCGCTCTACTCTGCGGCCTCTTCCTGCGATGGCTCCGCAGCGTCCTCGACTTCTTCGCCCTCGTTGGCTTCCACGATTTCCGGTTCGCCTTCGGCCGTATCAGCCGCAGGTTCGGATGAGGCTTGCGTCCCGAACAGGGAATGGCGCACCAGATCACCCGGCGCGATGCCGGTTTCGGCGGCGCGGCCGCCTGCAATCTCCAGCACGGCCAGCACCGGGAAGTCGGACGGCAGGGACCGGCGCGACAGCGGCTGCGCATTGGCGACGATCTTGGCAATCGTTCCGTCCTCGCGGATGAAGATCACATCGAGCGGGATCAGCGTGTTGGCCATCCAGATGGCAACCGGCTGTACGACGACGAAGTCGAATAGCATTGCCTCGTTCGGACCCATGGATTCGCGATACATCATGCCGCGCGCCCGCGAGGCATCCGTCGCGGCGATCTCGGCGATGAACTCGACCGGGCCTTCCCTCGTTTCGACGATGACCGGGTCAGGCCCGCCATATTCCACGACAGCGTCTGGCGCCGTCGGGTCCATCTGGGCATGAGCCGTCGCGAAGAGGACAAGCGCCAGCAGGGGCGCGGCGGAGAGGATGAAGCGTTGAATTGTCATGGCGGCACGCTAGCCAAGCGCGAAGCGCCACGCAATCGCTGATGCAGGCACCCGGCAAGCCATTGTGCAGTGCAAAATGCGGCTTGCCTCACGCGCTCAAGCCGCTATCACCTGCCGCAAATCCGCCGGCAAGGCGGTTCGTCAAGGCGTTGCGAGGCTCTCCCCATGCGTATCGATCAGATTTCCGCCGGTGTTAATCCGCCCGAAGACATCAATGTCATCATCGAGGTTCCGGTCGGCGGCGAACCGGTGAAATACGAGATGGACAAGGCCTCCGGCACGGTCTTTGTCGACCGCTTCCTCCATACGCCGATGCGCTATCCCTGCAATTACGGCTTCATGCCGCACACGCTGTCGGAAGACGGCGACCCAATCGACGTGATGGTCCTCGGCCAGACGACGCTGGTGCCGGGCTGCGTCGTACGCGCCCGCCCGATCGGTGTCCTGATGATGGAAGACGAAAGCGGCATGGACGAGAAGATCCTTGCCTGCCCGCACCAGAAGCTGACCCCGCTTTACGATGACATCATCGAGTACACCGATGTCACCAAGGCGCAGATCATGCGCATCACGCACTTCTTCGAGCACTACAAGGATCTGGAGCCCAACAAGTGGGTCAAGATCAAGGGCTGGGCCGCTTCCAAGCGGGCGCAGGAGCTGATCATGGCCGCGCTGGAGCGCGTGAAGGGCTGACAATGCCCATTTGCTGACAGGCCTCTCCGTGCTGGTATCTCTCCCCGTAAACGTGAGAGACACATGAAGAAGACCGAATTTGTCAGTGAAACGCTGCCTGGTGATCCCGTCGAAGCCTACATGAATCCTGACTTCATGGGATCGCCCGATGCGCGCCCGCTGCGCATACTGGCCGAATACCTCTATCCCAAGAAGCAGTTCGAAAAGCACAAGGTAGACGACACGATCCTGTTCTTCGGATCGGCCCGCATACCCTCACCGGAAGACGCAAAGGCAGGGCTCGATGTTGCCAAATCGTCCGGCGGGGATACCAAAGCCGCCGAGCGCGCAGTATTCATGTCGCAGTATTACGGCGCCACACGCGAGCTCTCGCGCCGCCTGACCGAATGGTCGCTCAATCTGGATGACTGCCATGGACGCCGCTTCGTCATCTGCACAGGTGCGGGCCCCGGCATCATGGAGGCGGCAAACCGCGGCGCGCGCGATGCGGGCGGCGAGACCATCGGACTGGGCATCACCCTTCCCAAGGAAGAACAGAACAATCCGTACGTGACCCCCGACCTCAATTTCGAGTTCCACTACTTCTTCACGCGTAAGTTCTGGTTCCTCTACCCGGCCAAGGCACTGGTGCTGATGCCGGGCGGCTTCGGGACGCTGGACGAGTTGTTCGAGACGCTGACCCTTTTGCAGACCCGCAAGATGAAGAAGCGCCTGCCGGTTGTGCTGTTCGGTTCGGAATACTGGGACAAGGTCATGAACCTCGAAGCGCTGGCGGATTTCGGGGCCATCAACCCGTCCGATCTCGACCTCATCTATCGCACGAATGATGTCGACGACGCGTTCAAGTATATCGTCGACCAGCTTTGCAAATATGCCCTGCCGAACCCCGGCAAGGGGATGTAGCGCGGCATCCTCCCCACGCATGCAAAAAAGCCCGGCGGTTTCCCGCCGGGCCTTTTCCTGTCTCCAGCGTTGGCAGCCTACTGGCTGTAAAGCTCGGAAATGTGGAGTTGGGCGTTCGCATTACGCGACGAGCCATACGTACCGATCCAGATATCGTACTGACCAGACATCGGGCTGTTCCAGCGCAGCGACGGGTTCAGGCCGTTTCCACCATCATCATTGCAGTACCAGCGGCCATCCGGGCCGTTGACCACAAGCGTGGTATCCGTGCTGGAGTTTGCCGAGATGATCAAAGGCAGGCTGCCGGCCTGGAAGTGCAGGCGCACATCGGGTGCCGTCGCGACCCAGCCGCGGCAGCTGCCGCCGAGCGTACGGGAGGCATCATTGTTGCCCCCCGATTGCAGGTTGATGACATACGGGTCAGGCGTGAAGCCGCCCCGAAGCGAAATGGTCTGATAGATCGGATTGAGGCGATAGTCCTGCGCCATCGAAGCCGAAGCCAGTACGGTCACGCCAAGAATGGCGGCTGCTGCGGTGCGAAGCATGATTGTAATCTCCAAATGCGACCGGCTTGGCTCCCCGCCCCGGCCCGAATGCGTCCCTCTAGCGAAGCAAACGGTATGCCTCGCAACCCGTGGGGTAAAGGAAAAATCAGGCTGAAATCGTATTTTCCCGTAATCCTGACGAGAGATGTCATCTCGATTCGTCAGCATTCATGAAAATGCAGACGGCGCGCCGGACTGAACTCATCAGCCGACAATGCAGGGTCAAAGTGCTCTGGCTTGCCTCGCAGCGTGGGAGGCGCGGGCTTCTGTTCAGCTGGCCTCGGCTGGCAACAGGCGTCTGATTTCTGAGCCCATAGGTGCAGGCGCCCGCTCAGCCAGTTCTTCCATCCAGCGGCGGTCGATCCACCAGTAGGACAGGACAAGCACCTGTGACAGCGCCTGTCCACGAGTAGTTTCATCCAGCTGATCCCAGACGATGGCCGCAATCTCGAGACGCCAGCGCATGACCTCGCGGTCACCATAGGGGCTGAGATAGAGGCTGCGGGCGTATGCCTCGAGACCTTCCTGCGAAAGGCGGTCATTGCGGGCAAGGTCGAGATAGACAAGGCGGTTCCACGCAGAGGCGATCCTCGGTTCGCGCTCCAGCGCTGCCCGCGTTGCCCGTTCGGCAAAATCGAGATCGGCTATGTCTGGCTGCACCGCCCGTGCGGCCAGCGCTTCACGCAAGGTGGCCAATGGCGGCAGGGTCGCCTGCTCGCTGTAGGCTGCCATGCGTTCAGGCGAGAAACCGTCAACAATATTGGCCTGGTATCGAAGTTCAGCCTGCCAGCCAGACCAAAAGGCAAGGCCAAGCGCGGTGACACCCAGAATGGCTGATGGTGCAAGGCGACGGCTCCAGTGTTGGCCAGCCAGCGCCTTGCGCTCGGCCTTGCGCACGGACCGGCTGCCCGACGCGAAGCCTGCGCCAATACCCAGAACCCACGCAAACCACCACATGAAGCCGGCCACTTCGAGCCCGTAATCGGTCAGGCCATGAAGCAGGACCAGAAGGCTGATGCACAGCGTCGCGCGCATGTAGACATGGTGCTTGCGCCGGTGTCGAAGACCGCGGATCACGAGTGCGATCATGCCCGCGACCACGGTCCACATCACAATCGAACCGACCCAGCCAGCCTGCATCAGCCATTGCAGGTATACATTATGGGCGGCGCCCTGCTCTTCCAGCACCAGTGCATTCGGGCTGGTGGCGATCAGGTCATTGGTGAACGCAAAACTGCCAAGCCCCTGACCGAAGACCGGCGAGAGCGATACGGCCTCCCAGTAGGCTGCAAAAACGGCCTGCCGCACGGGATCGTCCATCACCGTATCGAACCGGCTGGAGGCAAGCTCGCCCGAAACGGTCCAGACAAGGCCGCCAAGCACGACCAGCGCGCCTATTCCGGCACCGGCCAGACCCGCCCCTCGCATGGGCGAGCCTTCCTGGCGTCCCCAGCTGAAAAGCTGCCAGACGACAAGTAGCAGCGCGGCAAAAACAGTAAAGGCGATACCGCCCCGCGAAGCCGTCAATACGAGGCAGGTCAGCGGCAGAAGCGTCGCGATCACGGACAGGGACAGCGCGACCGCCTGACGGGAGAAGGCTTGCAGGCTGCCGCTAGCGCGCCGGACTTGCTGCAAGGTCTCGGCAAGACCCATCAGCGAAACGAGCCCGAAAAACGTGGCGGCGGTGTTGGCCGACAGGAAGCCGCCGGTCAGGCGCTCTCCCCCGTAGGGACGTTGCAATCCCCAGACGGATTCGGGCGACAGGGTGAAACTGAAGAAGGACCACAGCGCGATCAGCGCGCCGGCGCCAAGGCTGGCACGCCAGAGAACAACGCCGCCCCCTTCGAGGCGGGCGGCATTACGGGCCACCAGCCACAAGCCGCCAGCGGCCAGAAGGGCGGCAAATTCCGGCGCAGCGGTATCCATCTGGCCGCGCATCTGTGTGAGGACCGCGAACGCACCGATGAGGGCCAGCGCACCCCAGCTGGAAGCGGTCGGCCGCTGGCTGTCTTCGGTCAGCATGCCGGCACCGAAAATGAACAGGATGGCACTGGCAAAGGCCGTCCGGGCTGCAGGAATATCTGCGCCGAAAAACACGGCTGCCCCGGAAATGATCAACAGGCAGAGGCCGGCGGGAAAAGCGAGACGCAGCATCAGCCGGGTATTGTCCGTCATGAAGTACCCTGCCCGTCCCGGCCGGAAGCTCGATCCTTAAACACCTTGCAGGCGGTCTTCGACCTAGAAGAAGCGCTCTGCGATACGGATCGTGTCGCCCGGCTGGACCGGCGTGTTGACGGTCAGCGGATACTCTTCCTCATTGAGGGAGCCGGCCCGCTTGATAAACACGACACGGGTGTTCGCGCGGTACGAGAAGCCCCCCGCCGTCGCCACAGCGTTGACGACCGTCAGGCCTGACGTGAACGGATACTCGCCCGGTTCACGCACTTCACCCATGATGTAGAACGGGCGGAAATTCATGACCTCGGCGCTGACGCGCGGATCATTGAGATAGCCTTCGCGCAGGGATGCTTCCACGGCGCGCTGGAACTCGCGCAAGGTCAGCCCGCCGGCGCGCACCTCGCCGATCAGGGGCAGCGAAACCGCGCCGCTGCCATCAACCATGTATTCGCCCGAAAGCGTGTCTTCGCCAAAGACGATGACACGCAGGCGGTCGCCCGAGCCGAGCCGGTACTCGGTGACTTCACGTTGCTCCTGCGAGGCAGGTGCCAGATTGAGGTCTGCTTCACCTGCAGCACCGGAGGCCACATCTACCCCACCGGCTGCACCTGTGCTCGCACAGGCCGCTACGAACAGAGTGGCAAGCAACAGGACAACTGAACGGAACATGGGCAATCCTTCGGCGTTGGGGCAGCGTCGTGACGGCGGTGTCGCAACCGGATGAACTGACATCTTCACTACCTTATAGGTCTGACCTGCGGACCTGCAAGAATGAAACCTCGTCGCTCTCCAGACGCACTGCGGTCAGCGTGCCGGTCAGATACGCGCCGGTATCCACTCCGATACGCCGGTCATCGTGATAGTAGTCAGGCTCCGGTGTGTGACCATGAACAACCTTGTGATCCAGCCGCTTGCGCGAATCCAGGAAGACATCGCGGATCCACAATAGGTCCTGTTCGGTCTGTGCCTCGAGCGGCTTGTCCGGGTGAAGCCCCGCATGCACGAAGACATACGGCTCGTAGAGCACGAACAGTTCCAGGCTCTCCAGAAACTCCACATGGTGGCGGGGCATGGCCGACAGGAGAGCCTTCCGGGCAACTTCCCAGTCATCCACGCTTGCCTGCGCCGACGGCAACTGCACGCCGTACGAAGCGAGCGTCTCCCCGCCCCCGTACTGGCACCAGACCTGCCCGGCGCGCGCATCGCGCATGAAGTCAAGCATGGCCGCTTCATGATTGCCTTTCAGGCACCGTATCGCGAAAGGCATGCCCGAAAGCGTGGAAAGCCGTTCAATGACCTTTGCCGAGCCCAGCCCGCGGTCGACATAGTCACCCAGCATTACCAGCATGGCCCGGTCAGCGGGTGGAGCCACCCTCACATCGCTGCGGATCCTGTCCAGCAGCCGGTCCAGCAAGTCTGCCTGACCGTGCACATCGCCGATGGCATAGAGGCGAAACCCGTCGGGCAAGACCGGCCTTGAAGCCTTGCCGGAATTACCGGTGAACCTGGAAAGCAGCTTGGCGAACATAAGTCCCGTATAAGATGCTGCATTGCAGGCTGCAACGGCCCGCGTTGGAGCAGCTAACGCGTCTGGCAAACTTTCGATCCGGCGCGGCGCATGCCAATTGTCCGCGTGCGGAAATATGACAACCCCCGCGCCTGCAACACCCTGATAAATAACCAGCCAACCGGCCCTGTTTTCCCTTGTGAACTGAAGCCGACCGGCTATCGTCTCGCCTGCTCACCTCTTGTTCGCAGACTGGAGTTTTCCGGCATGGTCGGGGGGCGGGCATGACCGGTATCGGGGTAAGGCGGCCGCTTCACCCTGATGGCGGTAGCGTGGCAAATCGTGTTATTTTTAACATTAAAAACAAGGCTTTGTTCATTGAACCGGTGCGTGCATGAACAGTAGGGTATTTATTACCGGAAGCGCCGGATTCATCGGCTACCACCTCTCGCAGCTACTCCTGTCCAGAGGCTGCAGTGTGGCCGGCTATGACGGCATGACCGACTATTATGATGTCGGCCTGAAGCAGCGGCGCCATGCCATGCTGCTCGAAAATAACAACTTTTCCTGCACAGAAGCCATGCTCGAGGACGCAGCCTCACTCGAGGCTGCTGTCGAGAGCTTCAGCCCCGACATTATCGTCCACCTCGCGGCACAGGCAGGCGTTCGCTACAGCCTGGAAAACCCGCGCGCCTATATCGATGCCAACGTTGTCGGCACGCTCAATGTCATGGAAGTGGCTCGCAAGGCGAAGGCGGGGCATCTGCTGATGGCATCGACCAGCTCGGTCTATGGCGCAAACACGCAAATGCCCTTCAACGAGCAACAGAAGACCGACACGCCGCTGACGATCTACGCCGCCACGAAGAAAGCCAATGAAGCGATGGGGCATGCCTATGCCCACATCCACGCCTTGCCAGTGACGATGTTCCGCTTTTTCACGGTTTATGGTCCGTGGGGCCGTCCGGACATGGCGCTGTTCAAGTTCACCAAGGCCATTCTCGAAGGCCAGCCAGTCGACATCTACAATAATGGCCAGATGTGGCGCGACTTCACCTATGTGGACGATCTGGTGCGCGGCATAGCCGGGTTGATGGAAGCCGTGCCCGGCAGGCAAGACCCGCCGATTGACGGCGACAGCCTGTCGCCCGCCGGGCCGTTCCGGATCGTCAATATCGGTAACTCGCAAAAAGTCCTGCTGACCGACTTCATCGACGCCATCGAGGCCGAGATCGGGATTCCCGCCAAGCGCAACTTCATGCCGATGCAGACAGGCGATGTTCCGGCAACCTGGGCCGACACCTCGCTTCTCCAGAAGCTGACGGGATACCGGCCTCAGACCGATTTTCGCACCGGCGTTGCCCGCTTCGTGCAATGGTACCGGGAGTACTACGATTGTTGAGGCCGTTATGCGTGAGCTGACGCTGGATACCGCCCGGATCGCCGTCCTGGGCCTTGGCTATGTAGGGCTGCCGCTGGCTGTCGAGTTTGCCAAACAGCGCGAGGTCACAGGCTTCGACATCAAGGCCTCGCGCATCGAGGCGCTGAAGCGCGGTGAAGATGTGACCGGCGAGGTCGGCAGCGAGGGCCTGAAGGCTGCGAAGGGGCTCCGCCTGACAACTGACGTGTCGGACATTGCCGCCTGCAATGTGTTTATCGTCACCGTCCCGACCCCTATCGATGCCAGCAAGCGGCCCGATCTCGGTCCGTTGCTGGCGGCGACCCGCACGGCTGCCTCGGTACTGAAGCGCGGCGACGTCGTGATTTACGAATCCACCGTCTATCCCGGCGCGACCGAGGATGATTGCGTGCCGGTGCTGGAAGCGGTTTCCGGCCTGACCTTCAACAAAGATTTCTTTGTCGGCTACAGCCCGGAGCGGATGAATCCCGGCGACAAGACCCGCACCCTGACGGCGATCACCAAGGTTACCGCCGGTTCGACACCGGCCACCGCCGATTTCGTGGATTCGCTCTATGCCAGCATTGTCACGGCCGGCACCTACAAGGCGCAGAGCATTCGCGTGGCAGAGGCCGCCAAGGTGATCGAGAACACCCAGCGCGACCTGAATATCGGCCTCGTCAACGAGCTGGCGATCATCTTCAACCGCATGGGCATCGATACCGAGGCGGTGCTGAACGCGGCTGGCACGAAATGGAACTTCCTGCCCTTCCGCCCCGGACTGGTCGGCGGCCACTGCATCGGCGTGGACCCGTACTACCTCACCCACAAGGCCGAACAGATGGGCTATCACCCGCAGATAATCCTTGCGGGACGCCGGCTGAATGATGCCATGGGCGCCTATGTGGCCGGGCAGATGATCAAGGCGATGCTGAAGCGCGGATTGCCGGTGAGCGGCAGGCGCGCGCTCGTGATGGGGCTGACCTTCAAGGAGAACTGCCCTGACCTGCGCAATACCCGCGTGATCGATGTGGTCCGCGAACTTGCTGACCATGGCATGCAGGTCGATGTCTGGGACCCGCATGTCGACCCGCACGAGGCAAGGGAAGAATACGGCATCGAGCTTATCACGACGCCGGAACGGGGCGCGTATGACGCCATCATGCTCGCAGTTGCCCACAAGGGTTTCATCGACATGGGGCCGGATGCAATCCGCGCATTCGGCACGCCCGGCCATATCCTCTATGATCTCAAAAGCGCCCTGCCAGAGGGGCAAAGCGACTTGCGGCTCTAGGGTCCCGGCACACCATGACGCTGAACCAGTATTCGATCCTGACCTATCTGGGACTGATTGCGCTGATTGCGCAATTCTGTTTTGCCCCGTTCGACGGCATCGAACCCGGCATCGTAACCGGCACGCTGGCCATCACTCTGGGCGCAGTCGCGCTGCACCTGTTCAACAACCGCAACCCGAACTGGATGCGCATTGATACGATCTTCATCCTCGGATTTCTGATCGTGAACTTCCAATGGCCGGTGATGCACGCGCTCTTTGGCCTCGATCCTTACTACCAGTTCCAGCAAGTATCGCTGTCCGGATCGGGCGGGTTCGCCGTGCTCCTCGCGACGCTCGCCATGGTATCGTGGTTATTGGGGTATGCCCTTGCCCGCAAGCGGCCTGGCAGGGAACGGTATGACCGGGTTGGCCGGCACGCAGCCGTCGGGCCGCTGCACCTTGCAGCCCTCGCCGCCTTCGCCGTGCTGGCGGGCGATACTTTCTTCGCGCGGGAGATTTATACCACCATCACTTTCGACCGGGTTCAGACGGTAACGGGTGAAGCGGCCTATCTGCTGGTTATCGTGGAAATCCTTGCGCGCCTTGCTCTGGCAACCGCGCTCTATGTCGGCTTCGTGCTCCATCGCAATGCCAGTATCGCCGACTATCTGCGCGACAAGTCCCTGCTGCTCAAGAACGTCTCCCTGCTGGTTTTCGCGGTGATTTTCATGCTGGGAGGAGAGCGCGGGCAGGTGGTCATGGTGGCAATGTCCGCCGCGCTGGCATACGCCCATCTCGTGCGTCCGATAAGGCTACCGGAGTTTGCCGCCCTGATCCTTGCGGGCTTCGCGCTCATGACACTGGTGGCCTATTTGCGCACAGGCGCAGATCTGGGTTCCGCTACAGAAGCGCTAACCAGCTATGGAACATGGTCAGTAACAGCCAATCTGGCCGACAGCTTCGTAACGCTCACCCAGGCTGTCGAGATGACCCGGAGTAACCACACCTATGCGCTGGGTCAGCTTTGGCTGGCGCAATTTCTTGGCGTGATACCGCTCTTCCAGTCCCTGTTCATCTCGCAAACAGGGATGGAGCTTGCCGACATGAGTTCGGCGCTCGCGATTTCGACCTACACGCTCGGCGCCTCACTCCACACAGGTCTCGGCAGCTCGTTCGTGGCTGACATCTATCTCAACTCAGGCCCTGTCGGACTGATCGTTTTCCCGGCGATATTCGGCTTTGCCTGTTTCCATGCCGGGCAGTGGCTCTATGGGCGGTCGGGCTTCATCAAGTTCTATATCGCGACGATTATGGCCGGTTACATCCTCTACATCTCGCGATCGACCATGCTGGACCCGCTGCGCCCGATCGTCTGGGGTCTGCTGGTTGCGCTGATCCTGCTCTCTCTTCGGCGCCTGATGCCGGAGCGCACCGCAGAACCTGCCAGAGAGGCGCGCGCGCTTGCGTGACGCCGGCCACGCGCTGATCTTCATCCCCACGCTCGCCGCCGGCGGGGCGGAACGGGTTACCAGCACGCTGGCCAATGAATGGTGCAAGGCGCGGCGCGTCACACTCGTCACCCAGTTTGACCGGCCCGATTTCTACCCGCTCGACCCGCGCGTGGACGTGATACGCCTTGGATTCACGCCATCACGCCCGCTCCTGCCGCGTGTGGTCGATATAGCGTCTGCGGCGCGGGCCTTACGTAAAGCCGTCACCATGGCGCGGCCTGACTTCGTTCTTGCCATGCTTCAGAACTATAACGAGCTTGCGCTGGCGGCCCTTGCCGGAACCGGTCTGCCGGTGATCGTTTCTGAACGTGGCAGTCCGCAAAATCGCGAACGGCCTGTCCGCCTGCTCGCGCGTGACCTGCTCTACCCGAATGCCGCTGGCGTGATCTTCCAGACCAGGGTGTCGCAAGACCATCTGTCCGCCAGGCTACGGCTGAAACGTTCGACCGTGATCCCCAATCCTGTCCGGCCCGTGATCGTGCCGGAGGAAAGGGTGGCTGAACGCCTGATTCTGACAGCCGCGCGGCAGGTCGAGGGAAAGGGGCTGGACCAGCTCCTGAATGCCTTTGCAGGCATGAAGACACCAGGCTGGCGGCTAGTGCTGTGCGGAGACGGTCCGCTGCGCCCCACTCTGGAAGCGCAGGCGCAGGATCTCGGCATTGCGGACCGCGTCGAATTCACGGGCACGGTAAAGGACCTGGCGCCCTGGTACCGGCGCGCCGGCATTTTCGCGTTCTCGTCCCTGCACGAGGGATTTCCCAATGCGCTGGCCGAAGCGGTGGTCTCGGGCCTGCCATGCGTGAGCTATGACTGCCCGACCGGACCGTCAGAACTGATCGAGGACGGCGTGAGCGGGCGGCTGGTGCCGGTCGGTGACTGGCAGGCCTTGCGCGATGCGCTTGACGATCTGGCCAGCGACGAGGCCAAGGCCGAGCGCTACGGGCGTGAAGGCGCGCGCATGGCCGATGCGCTGCACCCTGAACGGATCACGGCGCAATACCTTGCTTTTTGCGAGGAGGCGGCGGGCCTGCGTGACGCGGCGTGAGCACGCTTCTATCCCCCCGGGTCGTGCGCAATTTCGGCGCACTGATGGTGCTGCAAGGCGGCAATTACATCATTCCGCTGCTGCTCGTGCCCTATCTGGTCCGGGTGCTGGGACTGGACGTGTTCGGCACTTGGATGTTCGTCTTCTCTTTCGTGGTAATCGCGCGGGTCTGCGTCAGCTATGGCTTCGATCTGACCGCCACCCGCACGGTTGCCTCCATCGGACGCAGCGATCCGGCCCAGCTCTCATCGCTTCTTGCCGACATCGTTCTCGTGCGCCTGCTGATCTGGCTGGCCACCTTTGCCTTCGCGATGGCGCTGACCGTTCCGGTGGAAGCCTTGCGCGATCTGCGTCCGTTGATGGCCATCGCCTTCCTCATCCTCATCGGGGATGTGCTGCTTCCGGTCTGGCTCTATCAAGGGCTGGAGACGATGGGCACGCTGGTCTGGGTGCGCCTTGGGGCGAAACTGGCCAATCTCGCGCTTGTCATCGTGTTCGTGCGCGGCCCGGAAGACATCTTGCTGGTGCCGCTGCTCGAAGCCGCCACCGCGATTGCGGGCGGGTTGATCGCGCTGGCCATCGCCGCCCGGCGCTTTGCGCTAGTGCCCGCCCTGCCCCATCCGTCTCGCATCGCGCGTCAACTGAAAGATGGCGGGCCGGTATTCCTGGCGACAGCCGCTGTCCAGCTCTACACCACGCTCAACATGATCGTGCTGGGGTTTCTTGCAGGACCCGCCGCCGTGGGCGCCTATGCCATTGCGGAGAAAGTCTATGTGGCGCTGCGCGGTCTTCTGACGCCCTTCGTCCAGGCCATCTTTCCGGCCATGTCCCGTTTTCACGAGACGGCGCGCGATGTCTTCATCGCCCATTATCACGCTGTCTTGCGCTATCTGGCGTTGATCCTCATCGCCGCAGGCATAGCGCTTTTCGCCCTTGCGGGCATTCTGGTCTGGATACTGGCGGGCGAACCGAATGCCGGCGCGACGACCACCTTGCAGGTCTTCGCGCTGTCCATGCCCTTCGCGCTCGGCTCCTTCCTTGCGCCCATGGTGGTTGCGCGCGGGCGCAACATGACACTGATGCAGGTCACGCTAATCGGGGGGGCGCTGGGGCTCGCCCTGTGCCCGCTGCTGGCCTGGGCCTACGGGGCACCGGGGGCGGCTGGCGGCTTCCTGATCGTTCAGGCGTTCAACTCGGTCGCGCTCTACATCGTGAACAGGCCCGCAAAGGTATGAGCACGCAATGACCCCGTCAGCACCCAGAACACTGGTGACAGGCGGCGCAGGTTATATCGGCACGCATGTGGTTCTGGGCCTCTTGCGGGCCGGTCACGAGGTTCATGTGATCGACGATTTCTGCAATGCCTGGCCGGACATGCTGGAGCAGGTACGCGGCATTGCCGGGCGCGAATTTGGTTTCAACGAGGCCGATATCCGCGAGACCGCAATCCTGGACCGGGCCTTTGGTGGCTTCCGGCCCGACGCGGTGGTTCATCTTGCCGGCTTGAAGTCCGTGCCGGAGAGCATTCGCGAGCCTGAACGCTATGCCGCCGTCAATATCGGGGGCGCCGAGGCCCTGCTTTCAGCCATGGATGCCCATGGCTGCACCCGGATCGTCTTTTCCTCGACGGCGGCGGTCTATGCCGACGCTACGGGGCGCGCCAACCGGGAGACCGACCCGGTCGCGCCAGCAACGCCCTACGCGAAGACCAAGCGGGCCATAGAAGAACGTCTGGACCGCTGGTGCGCGCAATCGCCTGACCGGTTTGCAACCAGCCTTCGCTATTTCAACCCGGCCGGAGCCGATGCGTCCGCAAGGATCGGCGAAAACCCGCGAACGCCCCAGCACAATCTGATGCCGATCATTGTCGATGCGGCGCTGGGCCGGCGCGAATGTGTGACGGTTTTCGGCGACACGTACGACACGCCAGACGGATCGGGCATGCGCGACTTTGTCCATGTCAGTGATCTGGCCGACGCCCATATCGCCGCACTCGGCAACGCATCGCCGGGCCACCGGATCTACAATGTCGGAACAGGTCAGGGGATCACCGTGCTCGGCCTGATCCGCGCCTTTGAGGCTGCGACGGGCGCAAAGGTGCCTCACACGATCGGCCCGGCACGCGCGGGCGATATTGGCGTGTCGGTTGCAGACCCGGCACGCATCAATTCAGAACTTGGCTGGACGGCGAAACTTGCACCAGCCGATATATGCCGCTCTGCCTGGGCATGGGCGGCACAGCAGGAAGAAGGCATAAAGGCATGAGCCAGCGCGATTATTTCAAGACCATGGGCGAGGCATTGGGGTCGCGCATGGAGCGGCGGCTGCGCCAGCAGATGCGGTTCCTCTACCGCGACTGCGACTTCACGGGAAAGACAGTCCTCGACATTGGCGGAGGCATTGGTCTTCACGCCTTCTACGCCGTCATGCATGGAGCGAAGTCGGCGGTCGTCATCGAGCCGGAGGGTGATGGCGGACATAACGAGATGATCGCCACCTTCAACCGGCTTCGCGATGCGCTGGGAACCGACAATGCCGAGCTGATCCAGACCACCTTCCAGCACTACCAGCAGGCAGACCACGTGTTCGACGTGATACTGGTGCAGAACGCGATCAATCACTTCGACGAACCGGCCTGCATCACCCTTCGCGAGTCCGCCGAGAGCCGGGCAAGTTACGAAGCGATTTTCCGTGACATGGCGTCTTTGCTGGCACCGGGCGGAACGCTGGTCATGTCCGATTGCAGCTCGACCAATTTCTTCCCGGCCATTGGGCTGAAAACCAATCCATTCGATCCCAACATCGAGTGGCACAAGCACCAGCCGCCTTCGGTATGGGCGGCCATCGCCAAGGAACACGGCCTTGAGCAGCACAGCCTTCGCTGGTCAACGCCTGCCATTCTGGGTGAGCCGGGGCAATTCTTGCTGGGAAGCTCGGCGCTGACCTGGTTCTTCACCAGCCATTTCGTACTGACATTCCGCAAACAGGCGTCATGACCATCACCCGCCAGCTGATTGCCGAGGCATTCCAAGCCGCAGGGCAGACCTTCCCGGTCCCGGACTATTTCCAGGACTATATGCGCACCGAGGTGGAGCAGATCACGCTTGCCCTGGCGCGTCACGCAGCCCCGTTCGAGGGAAAGCGCCTGCTGGATGTCGGCTCCGGGCCGATGGACAAGACAGCTGTCTTCGCCAGGCTGGGCTTTGATTGTCATGCCGCAGACGATCTTTCAGACCCCTGGCACCGCACCGGCAACATGCTGGAGGCCATCCAGACCTTCGGCAAGGCCAATGGGGTGAAGTTCCACCTGCAGACGCCCGACAATTACGCCATCCCGTTCGAGGATGCCTCGTTTGATGTCGTGACCTGCATCGATGTCATCGAGCATCTGCACGAAACCCCGCGCCATATCCTGAACGCGATGGGCGAAAAGCTGAAAACCGGCGGGCTGTTGCTGGTCGCCATGCCCAATTCAGTCAATCTGAGAAAGCGCCTGTCGGTGCTGCGCGGACGGACGAATTACGCGCCTGCCGACGCCTTCTATTACGGTATAGGGCCCTATCGTGGACATGTCCGCGAGTACACGCTCGCCGAGACAGTCGACATATGCCGGTGGAACGGGTTCGAGATCGTGGAGGCGCGCACTTTCGAGCATCTGGCCGAAGCCAAGCTCGGCGGGCTTGCCGCCAAGGTGTACCGGGCACTGGGCAATGTCTTTCCGGGCTTCCGTAGCGCGCTTCTGGTCATTTGCCGCAAGCCGGAAGGCTGGCAACCCGCCGGCGAAGACCCCAAACGCTATTTCGACGCCATTCGCAGCGCACTGCCCACAGACCTCGGACCGGACAGGGTTTAGCACGATGGAAGGCATGAACCGTACGATTACCCATGACGTTGCCAACGACCGGCTCGTCTTCCTGATGTCGGCGCCGGACCAGTCCTATTGGGAGAGCCTGTGGGGCCCGCGCCTGTCCCGCGCGGCGATCAAGCGGGGCGACCGTTTCGTGACGCGCGAGACGCAGCGCGTGCTCCAACCCGGTGCGCGGGTGATTGATGCCGGTTGCGGCATCGGCGCGACGGTCAGCGGGCTTGCTGATGCCGGCTTTGAAGCCGAAGGCATCGACTATGCCGAGGAGACGGTCGCGCGCATCCGCGAGCTGGCGCCCGAACTGACCGTGAAAGTCGCCGACGTGCGCGCGCTGCCCTACGAGGACGGTTCACTTGATGGCGTCTGGTCACTGGGCGTGATCGAGCACTTCTACGATGGCTACGGCCCGCTGATCGAGGAAGCACACCGCGTGCTGAAACCCGGCGGTTATCTCTTCCTCACCGTGCCGGTCATTTCACCCCTGAAGGCATGGAAGCTGCGTCAGGGCCGCTACGCCCCCTACGCCGAAACCGAACGCGAACGCTTCTTCCAGTTTGCCTTCCGGCCAGATCATGTCCGGCGCAGCATCAAAGCCTTCGGGTTCGAGTATCTGCGGGGCTATGGCATGGCCAGCGCCTTCGGGCTTGGTGAAGACATGCCCGGCCTCGCCCGCGCCATCGGACTGAACGCGGGATCATCCCTGCCCGCACGGGCCTGGACGCGGCTGGCCGATATTGTCCTGTCTCCGTTCAGCCATCACGTCCGCTTCTTCCTGTTCAGGAAAGCGGGCAACTGAACGTCCATATGCCGCAACAGGTTGCCGTGACTTCCGCCACCAGCAAGGCCGTTGCCGGAATCGACGCCACACGCTGCCGTTCGGGCGGCGCGCAGGCGCACATTCGCGGACTGATGTCCGGCGGTGATCCGCGCCAGCACGGCATCTCACACGTGCATTTGTGGGCCCACGACGCGCTGCTGGATGCGGTAAAGCCGCAGCCCTGGCTTACCCTTCACCGCGTGCCAGCAACACGTCAGTCGGTTCTTCATCAGTTATTCTGGCAGCGCTACGCCCTGCCGCGAAAGGCCAGCGCACTCGGCGTGTCGGTGATGTTCAACGCCGATGCCGGCTCGGTTTGTCCGTTCCAGCCATCGATTACGCTCAGCCAGAACATGCTGCCGTTCGAGCCGGTTGAAATGCGCCGCTATGACTGGAGCACGAGAGACCGATACCGGCTTGAGGCCCTTCGTCATATCCAGCGCCATCGGCTGGAGCGCAGCACGGTCGCCCTCTTCCTGTCCGAACATGCGCGCCGGGTCGTTTCCAGTCTTGCCCGCCTGAAGCAGACACACGTCATAGCTCACGGGATCGAGGACCGTTTCCTCGACGTCGGACGGTCACGTTCAAGCGCGCCGGGGCAACACGCCGACGGTATAGTGCGATGCCTCTATGTATCTGACGCCGCGCCCTACAAGCACCAATGGCATGTGGTCGACGGTGTGGCCCGCGCGCGTGCTTCGATAGGCCGGGATATTCGCCTGCGTCTTGTCGGGGGTGGAACAGGTCCGTGTGCTGCCCGTCTGCGCGAGGCGGCGCAGCGCCATGATCCCGAAGGCGCCTTTGTGGAAATCCTGCCTTTCCTGCCCCATGGGGACGTGCCGGGCGAACTGGCCGCTGCCGATATTTTCGTCTTCGCCTCGTCGTGCGAAAACCTGCCTGTGACCTTGCTGGAAGGCATGGGGTCAGGCGCAGCGATAGCTTCGTCCAGCCGCGGACCCATGCCGGAAGTGCTGGGCCCCGACGGCACCTATTTCGATCCGGAAAACCCGGCCTCCATCGGCGAGGCCATCTCGCAGCTCGCATCAAGCCCGCAAGCGCTCGCAGCCAGCGCCGCCAATGCTTCAAAGCGCGCCGCAGACTATTCCTGGCAGCGATGTGCCCGGGAGACCTGGGACTTGCTGGCAAGGCTTGTTTCGCATGAAACGCGTGAGAGCGAGGCCGCCTGATGTGCGGAATTGCCGGATATGCTCGCCCCGGCGGCGGACTTGATCTGAAACCCGCACTGGACGCCATTCTCCATCGCGGACCAGACGGCAGCGGCATTTTCGAAGACGCAGCAGCCGGTATCGGCCTTGGTCATGTGCGCCTGTCCATCATTGATCTGAGCGAAGCAGGCGCCCAGCCCATGACCAGCGCGGACGGGCACGGCGTGCTGAGCTATAATGGTGAAATCTATAATTATCCCGAATTGCGTGACGGCCTTCTGGCGAAAGGACACGAGTTCCGCGGCAGTTCAGACACCGAAGTCCTGGCCGAGATGCTGGCTAGGGATGGCGAAGACGCCCTGCCCCGCCTGAACGGCATGTTTGCCTTTGCCTGGTTCGACAGGACCAAAGAGACCCTGCTGCTGGCGCGCGATGCCTATGGCGTGAAGCCGCTTTACTACGTGCAGACGCCAGACGGATTTCACTTCGCCAGTGAGATCCGCGCGCTTCAGGCGATGGGCGTCGAGCAGGAAGGGCCCGACCCTCTTGCCGTTGCCCGCCATGTCTGTCTGTTGTGGAATCCGGGTCCGGAGACGCTCGCGCCGGGGATCATGCGGCTGAGACCGGGCGAAGCCATCGAGGTGAAAGATGGCCGTATCGTGCGCCAATGGTTGTGGTTTGACCCGCCCGCGCGCGTTCCACACATCATTGAGCGGAGCGTCGAAGCGGCCGCTGGCGAACTGCGCGAGCACCTTTGCTGCGCCGTGCACCGCCAGATGATCGCCGATGTACCGGTCGGCGCATTCCTGTCCGGAGGCCTTGATTCCAGCGCGGTGGTGGCTTTTGCGCGCGAAGTGTCGCCAGACCTCAAATGCTTCACCATCGAGACTGCTGGCGGAGCGGAGAAAGGCTCTACCGAAGACCTTCCCTATGCCCGCCAGGTTGCCCGGCATCTGGGCGTCAATCTGGAAGTCGTCCACGTCGATCCGGGCGGGCTGGAGCGCAATCTGGAACGCATGGTCAGCCAGCTTGAAGAGCCGGTTGCCGATCCGGCCTGCCTGAATGTGCTCTATATCTGCGAACTTGCGCGCGCCCAAGGGATGAAGGTTCTGCTGTCGGGCACGGGCGGGGATGATCTTTTCACCGGCTACCGCCGGCATCAGGCACTCCTGATGGACCGCAAGCTGGATGCGCTACCCGCTAGCTTTCGCAAATTGCTGGCGAGCGCGGGCCGCACCCTGCCGCCGCGCCATGCGGTGCTGCGCCGGGTGAGGAAGTTCGCCGAAGGGCTTTCGCTGGATAGCGATCAGCGGCTGGTGAACTATTTCGCCTGGACGCAGCGGGCCGATGTGGTCGGGCTCCTCAGCGCCGATGCGGCGGCTCAGGTACGCGAAGCCGACATTCTCGCACCGCTTTCGCAATATCTGGAAGAACTGGATGCCGACGCTGATCCGGTGTCACGCATGCTCGCGCTGGAGCAGCGCTATTTTCTGGCGGAACACAACCTGCCCTACACCGACAAGATGTCGATGGCGGCCAGCGTGGAAGTGCGCGTGCCCTTCCTCGATCTCGACCTCGCCCGCTTTGCCTCCACACT
>NZ_JBQLZR010000140.1:0-2656 GCF_052168375.1 Glycocaulis sp. | reverse complement strand
TGGCGCCGGCACGGAAGCCGACACCTGACCGGATCGGCGCCAGCGTGATGTAGTCCGCGCGCTGATAGTTCACGCCCAGACCCGCCACGAAATAGGCTGTGCCCTCGACGCCGGGGAAGCGCTGGTAGATGCGGTCGGCATCGTCGAGATTATAGACGAGGGTAAAGACCCGGCTGGCATTACCGCCAGCATCAAAGCCGACTGACGGACCCTGCCAGAAGACGCGCTGCGTGCCGGTCTGGCCGCGCAGGACAAGGTCGCCCTGGCCATAGCGCAGGCCGACACCGACCGCGCCTGCGGCTTCCTCACCGATGATATAGCCAACCGGCTCGCCCAGATCGGCGAAGATGCGCTCCACGAGTACGCCCGCAGCCTCCGCCGTGACGCCAAAGAAGTCTGAAACCGCCTCGACAATCTCGGTGCTGTTATAGGTGGAGGGCTCGGTCGTGGATGAGCTGGCCGGGCCTTGTGCGGGAGCCGGCTCTGGCGCTTGCGCCGTGCTGGCCGGCGCAGAGGCGCAGGCACCCATCATCAGGCCCAGCGCAGTGGCAAGACCGGCATTCCGGAAGGAAAAAAGACGTTGGCGCATGTCGCATACTCCGCATGTACAGGGCCGGCTCATGTCCGGCTCCGGCAATCCTGGCCCCCGCCCTATCCATGATCTGGCGCGGTTAAGGCGCAATTAAGGACATGTGGGCCGGTGCCTGTCAGGGCCAATGCGTGAGCGTGCCAGTTCGTTCCCGCGATGCCTGCCTCTACTGGGCGGGCTGCAGGTCGTCTCCGGCCGGCGGGCGCACGTCGAAGGTCGACATGGTGTTGAAGCTGACAAACAGCATATGCAGGTCCGGCGACAGATCCTCGGGCAGATAGGCCTTCAGCGCCTCTGTCGTCAGGGTGAAGGCGCTTTGTCCCTGGCCCGAACCGGTGCGGGCATAGGCCATGGCCCAGCTGGAAAACACCCGCTCGTCAGTATCGCCATACATGACCCGGACGACGCCGGAATGGCGCCGGTCATTGCAGATGGAGGAGAAGACGCGCTCCACATTGGCCGGCGGGCCTTCCAGCAATTGCAGGAAGTTGAAGCCGTTGAAGACCAGAAGGCCGGTAATCCCCTCGTCTGCATTGCGCGTCCGGGCCGTTTCCAGAATGGCGTCAATATCGCTCAGCATCAGGTCCGCATGGGCCGTGCTGATATACACAAGGCGTGAAATGCTCATAGATATCCTTGTCGGACGGAAGCCCGCCCTTTCGTTTCACACCCGATCCCGGCGACAGATAAGCCCGAAATCGTGACGATTTAAAGCCCGGCAAGACGTTGGGATGCGGTTGCCGCCTAATGCGCTTGGCGCAAGCCTTCGTGAATGCTAGTTCCCCGCGCATGAGCACCAATCCCGCCAATATCCGGAATTTCTCCATTGTCGCCCATATCGACCACGGCAAGTCGACGCTTGCCGACCGTCTGATTCAGGTCACTGGCGGCCTGACAGAACGCGAGATGAAGGAGCAGGTGCTCGACAATATGGAGCTCGAGCGCGAGCGCGGGATCACCATCAAGGCCCAGACCGTCCGCCTGGATTACACCGCCCGTGACGGCCAGAACTACGTGCTGAACCTGATCGACACGCCCGGCCACGTCGACTTTGCCTACGAGGTGTCGCGTTCGTTGTCGGCGTGCGAGGGCGCGTTGCTGGTTGTCGATGCCGCCCAAGGCGTGGAAGCCCAGACGCTTGCCAATGTCTATTCCGCGATCGAGGTGGACCTCGAGATCGTGCCGGTCCTCAACAAGATCGACCTGCCGGCTGCCGAGCCCGACCGCGTGCGCGCCCAGATCGAGGATGTCATCGGCATTGATGCGTCCGAAGCGGTGGAAATTTCCGCCAAGACCGGCTTTGGCATCGAGGAGGTGCTCGAGGCCATCGTCCATCGCCTGCCGGCGCCTGCGGCGGGTGATCCGGACGCGCCGCTGAAAGCGCTCCTCGTCGACAGCTGGTATGATGCCTATCTGGGCGTGATCTGCCTTGTCCGCATCCACGAGGGCACGCTCAAAAAAGGCATGCGGGTGCGCCTGATGGGCACTGGCGCCAACTACAATGTGGACGGTGTGGGCGTGTTTCGTCCGACAAAGATCAATGTGGATTCGCTGGGCCCTGGCGAGATCGGCTTCCTCAACGCCTCGATCAAGCAGGTGCGTGATGCGCGCGTCGGTGACACGATCACCGAGGAGAAGCGCCCGACCTCGGCCATGCTGCCCGGCTTCAAGCCGGCCATTCCGGTCGTGTTCTGCGGCCTCTTCCCCGTCGATGCGAACGATTTCGAGGATTTGCGCGATGCGGTGGAGCGCCTTGCGCTCAACGATGCTTCGTTCAGCTTCGAGATGGAAACCTCGGCCGCGCTGGGTTTCGGTTTCCGCTGCGGCTTCCTCGGGCTGCTTCATCTGGAAGTGATCCGCGAGCGGCTGGAGCGCGAATACGACGTCGATCTCATCACGACCGCGCCGTCGGTGATCTACAAGATCGCCATGACGGACGGGTCGGTGATCGACCTGCACAACCCGGCGGACATGCCCGATCCGGTGCGCATCGACACGATTGCCGAACCATGGATCAAGGCGACCATTCTGGTGCCGGACGAGTATCTGGGCGGCGTGCTGAAGCTC
>NZ_JBQLZR010000139.1:0-1111 GCF_052168375.1 Glycocaulis sp. | reverse complement strand
GCCCCTTGGGTGCGAACTCCTGCTCGATCTCGGTCGTGAAGCCATACTTGTACTTGTCGGCCTCGAGCCGGCGTACGTCTTCGATCGTTTCCTTCACAGCAGGCATAAGCCCGGTCCTTCCTTAATGTCAGCCTCAAGCGCCGGCGCGCCCATCCGGGCGCGTGGCTGCCGCGCCAAGAGGCGCAGCGGCCGTTCGGCCTTTTCAGTCTCTATCCCGCAGCCGCAAGGCGAGGCCGGATGCGCGCGTATTCGCGCATCCAGGCATCCGCAAAGCGGTCCACATCGTCTTGCGTCGTCGTCCAGCCAAGGCTGATGCGTATGGCGCTGGCTGCCTCGGCCTCATCTGCGCCCATCGCTTCCAGCACACGGCTCTTGCGAACTTTGCCAGATGAACAGGCCGAACCCGCGCTTATCGCAAAACCCGCCAGATCCATCGCGATGACCTGTATCTCGCTTGGCCAGCCCGCGGCCGAAAGGCACAACGTGTTCGGCAGACGGTCCGCCCCTGCCCCCCATACGCGCACGCCTTCAACCAATTCCAGTCTCGATTGCAGCGCATCGCGCAGGGCGGCCATGCGTACTGCGTCTTCAGGTGAGGCCGCGTCCAGGGCCGCAGAAAATCCGGCAATCCCGGCAACGTTTTCTGTGCCCGAGCGGCGGCCTTTTTCCTGCCCCCCGCCATGCATCTGGCGGCTCAGGGGCGCATCACACGCCAGCAGCAACGCGCCAACGCCTTGCGGCCCGCCGCACTTGTGCGCGGAGAGCGCCGCGTAGTGGGCAAGGCTTCCGGCGAAATCGAAAGGCGCCTTCCCGGCCATCTGAACGGCATCAACGTGGAAAAGGCCGTCTGCCTCGCGCACCAGACGCCCGGTCTCCTCGACCGGCTGGATCACACCTGTCTCGTTATTGGCCGCCATCAGCGCCACGAAAGGCACACCGTCCGCATCCCGGTCCCAGCCTGCAAGGCGGCGTTCCAGCCAGACAAGATCGGCAACGCCGCTCGGCGTCGCCGGCAGAACTTCGACCTCCAGCCCGCTGGCCAGCGCCGCATCGCGAACCGCGTCGTGTTCGATTGCGGAAATGATCAGGCGGCGCACTCCGGCCCGGCTGG
>NZ_JBQLZR010000138.1:0-9341 GCF_052168375.1 Glycocaulis sp. | reverse complement strand
CGGCCACAACCTGTTCAACCTCAGCGGTCAGCAGGGCGTGCGCGATGCGCGCATCTTCGACGGCGTTGGGTGCGGTGATTTCCGCTTCAATCTCGGTGCGGCGCAGGTCGAACACACCTTCGGTGCCCTCGCCGCGCGAGATAAGCGCTTCACTGGTATCGGTGATGGTCTGGGTGGCAGCGTCGCCCAGGATCGCCAGATTGACGAGAAGCTCGTCCATGGCGAGCTGGAAGCGTTCTTCCACATCAGCCACCTCATCAGCCGACAGGGCGCCGTCCAGCTCTGCAAACTGGGTAAGGATCAGGTTGAGATCGATGATAAGGCGCAGGAAGGTTTCCAGCTCCGCCTGACCGGCTGCATCTTCAAGTGCCGTTTCCAGCGCCGCTACGGCCTCGGCGCGCTCGGCAATGGCAGCAGCAATGGCATCAAGGCGGGCATTGCGCGCATCCAGATTGGCGGCGGTCGGCGCATTGGCCGCTTCCACACCAGCGGCCAGATCATCCAGCAATTCGGAAAGGCTTGCAGTGCGCGCCGCATCAAGGCCAGCTCCGGAAAGATTGGCAATGGCATCGCGGGCCTGCCCGGTCAGCGTGCGCAGGCGCGCTTCGGAAGCCGCCATGTCGACCGTATCTATAGACCGGGCGAAAGCGGCCAGTTCGCCGGTGATCGCGCTGCTGGCAGCCTCAAGCGCGCTGGCGGCGCTGGCCATCGGCGCGGCTTCATCAACAACTTCACTCAGCGCGCCGCGTGTGCTCTGCAGGGCAATGACACCTGCCAGAGCGGCGGCGACCCCGACCATAGCGACGAGGGCAAAGGCCCCGTTGAGCCGGGTCTGCACCGATTGAAGGTTGATCTTCATCGTTAGTCTCCCGTTAGGGTTAACGCTTCGTGCGCGAATAAAGGCGGCCGGGAATCACCCCTGACGCCGCCTTTTCGTCTTAGGCCCTAGCCTGCAAACGCAAAGTTAAAGACCTGTTCCACGCCTTCGGTGGTCTCTTCCGCCGGGGCGTATTGCCATTGTTCAAGGGCGCGCAGCACAGCGCGGTCGAAGACACCCGCCGGGGTCGCTTCAACGATTTCGACATCGGTCACGGTGCCTTCCGGCGTCACATTGTAGCGAACCGACACGGCGCCTTCGAGATTGCGGCGCTCGGCGCCACGCGGATATTCCGGCGCGACCACATTGACGGTTTCACGATCATTCAGCGCCATGGCCGGAGCCACGAAAAGACCGGAGGCCAGAACAGCGGCCATGCAGACAGATTTCACGATTTTCATGATTTCACCCAACCCGTTAGTGAACCGCTTGAATGCGGCTTTTGATGAACACCCAGCCGGGATCACCGCCCGGCATGGAGGGTTCTATCAGGAAGGGGTTTCCGTCAGTTTAACCGCCCGGCCCAATTTTCGAAGCGGGCTTCAGCGATCGCCAAGCCCGTCTGCGGCCTGACGGGCGGCCAGCGCTTCGCCGTCGGTTCGGGCGGCCTGCGCAGCGGTTCGGAAGAGTTCGGCCGCCGCCGCCGTGTCACCCTGCGCGGCCCGGATACGCGCAAGGCCGAGCGCGGCGCCATAATGGCCCGGTTCGAACGCCAGTACGCGCTCATAGAGGGTTATGGCGTCAGTGGTGCTGCCCGATCCGGCGAGACAGTCCGCATGGGCAGACATGACGTTGAGGTCCCATGGCGTGTCCTCAAGCCGGCTGGCGCTGTCATCACAGGCCCCGCCCGCAGATGGTGCAAGGGTCGTCGGACGAGCCTGAGCGGTGTCATTGGTGGCAGCCGCTACCGTGCTGGTGCTGGCCGTGTCCGTATTGCCGGACGCTGGCGCATCAGCCACCGGTGAAGGACCCGCCGAAGCCGGCGCGGCGCCCACGGGGCGCAAGGACGTTCCGGCTGCGCCGCCGGCCAGCTCGATCCCATCGAGCGCCACCATGACCCCGCCCTCACCGAGGAAGGCATTGGCGCTTGCCCATTGGCCTTCCAGCCGGACCGTGCAGCTGCCGTCTTCGCCCGGCATGACAGCCAGACGGCGAACCGCTCTCCCCTCGGGAGGCTGTATGTCGCGCGGGGCGCAGGCAACAGCCACAAGTGTGATGTCGAGTGTGCCCTCTCCGCTTGCAACGGTGAGCGCCGAAGGCTGGCCATCGAGCGCAAGCCAGAGATCGCCCTGCCCGTCACGGACATTGACCAGAGCAGCATCGGTCAGCCCATGCGGAGCGGGGGCGGCCTGCAAGGCCAGGGCGAGGGAAAGCGCGGCGATCATCATGGCGGTGAAACTGGCGTGAGTCGGCGCAATTGCGCGAGATTTCAGCCCACCGGCGTTACAGCGCAGCCATCATGCGCCAGCGCGCCCAATGTCTCTCCTTGCGGATCGCGGACGCGCTCATAGAGGAAACACCCCTCGCCGTCCGCTGGCATGTCGCCGGGCAGGAAGTAGGGGTCGGCTTCGCCCGGCAGGCGCGGTGCAGACCGGTCAACGGGTTGCCACTCTACGCCCGTCGAGGTGCTCGCGCAGTCTCTGCGTCCGATGGAGGCATCGTCGAACCGGACGATCACGGCCTCGCCATCGCGATAGACAAGGCTGACACGGCGCGCGCCGGTGCCATTTGCGAGGCAGGCATCAATATGGGGCAGGAAATCACCGATCTCGTGTGTCCAGCGGACATGCGGTCCGGTCTCGCGGGCGCAGCCTTCATAGGCCTGCCCGCCCATATCCAGCGCTGCAAACAGGCCGTAGCGGATATCACCGATGGCACACGGCCCGGCCTGGAGCGTCAGAGCGATTGCGCCCACGCGGTCCAGCCGGCCTTCATAGCGCTGCACGCCGCCCGCCAGCCAGGGCTCTGCCATGACAAGGCGCGGCTGCCAGATCAGCGCGGCGCCCGTATCGATCATGGCATCGATTTCGACCGCGCCATCCGGTCCTTCATCAAACGCGAGTTCTGCGGCAAATCCCGGGCCTTCCGCGATGAAACCGGCAAGCTCGGGCCGGGAGGGTTCGCGCGGGGTAAACCCCGGACCGGCCTGCATGGGCGAGAACGCGCTTTGCAGGCCGCCGGATGTGGTCGGGGCGCAGGCGGAAAGCCCTGCCAGCAGGATAATGAAACCTGCCATCAGCGTTATTGTCCGCATGACGCCCCTCCCCTTTTCGTCTGACGCCTAAAAGACCTCGAACAGGCCCGCAGCGCCCATGCCACCACCGACGCACATGGTGACGACGACGAATTTCGCGCCCCGGCGCTTGCCCTCGATAAGGGCGTGGCCAACCATGCGTGCGCCGCTCATGCCGTAGGGGTGACCAATGGAAATCGCCCCGCCATTGACGTTGAGCCGGTCATCGGGAATGCCCAGCTTGTCGCGGCAATAGATGACCTGCACGGCGAAAGCCTCATTCAGCTCCCACAGGCCGATATCGTCCATCTTCAGGCCATTGGCTTTGAGCAGCTTCGGCACGGCATAGACCGGACCGATACCCATCTCGTCGGGATCGAGGCCCGCAACGGCGATTCCGCGATAGGCGCCCAGCGGGGCGAGGCCCCGGCGCTCGGCTTCCTTCGCTTCCATCAGCACGCTGGCCGAAGCGCCATCGGAAAGCTGGGAGGCATTGCCGGCGGTGATGAACTTGCCTTCCTTCACCTTCTGGCCATTGGCATGCACGGTGCGCAGACCCTGCAGCCCTTCCAGCGTGGTGTCGGCCCGGTTGCCCTCATCCTTCTCCAGCTTCGTATCGACGATGGAGATCTGGCCGGTCGCCTTGTCCATCACGCCCATCTTGCTCGCGAGCGGAACGATCTCGTCATCGAACTTGCCGGCTGCCTGCGCTGCGGCAGTGCGCTGCTGCGATTGCAGGGCGTACGCGTCCTGCGCGTCGCGAGAGATGTTGTAGCGCTCGGCCACGATCTCGGCGGTTTCCAGCATGGACATGTAGAGGTCGGGCCGGTGCTCGTTGATCCACGGATCAAACGCGCGGTGCAGGTTCATGTGCTCGTTCTGCACGAGCGAGATCGATTCCAGGCCTCCGCCGACCGTTACCGACATGCCATCGGAAATGATCTGCTTGGCCGCGATCGAGATCGCCATCAGGCCGGAGGCGCACTGACGGTCCACCGTCTGACCGGCAACGCTGGTCGGCAGGCCGCCACGGATGAGGCACTGGCGGGCCGTGTTCTGGAAGGTGGAGCCCTGCTGCATGGCAGCGCCCATCACCACATCGTCGATTTCTTTTGGATCGACGCCGGAGCGTTTCACCGCCTCGGCGATGACATGGCCGCCCAGCTCCTGGGCCTGGGTATTGTTGAAGGCACCGCGATAGGCACGCCCGATCGGGGTGCGTGCGGTCGATACGATGACGGCTTCTCTCATGGTCGTGTCTCCTCCCGGTGGCTCTGGTCTAGCCGAGCTTGACGCCGGCGGCCTGGGCCGCCTTGGCGATGAATTTCATGGTCTGCTGTCCGCCCTGTTCATAGGGCTCCTGACCCTTCGGGTCGAGGATTTGCGCAAAATGCTTCGCGACATTTTCCGGCGTCTGTTCGGCAGGCGGCAGGAAGATGCCGTCGGTCTCGTAGATGCGGGTCGCAGCATAGCCGCCTGCCCCGGCGCACAGCACGGTGCGGCTCGGTGCATCCTCGCTGACAAGATAGACAAGACCGGCCGACACGCTTTCAACCGTCATCAGGGCCAGCGCTTCTTCGGGGATCAGGCCCTCCGTCATGCGGGTGCGGGCCGTCGGCGAGAGCGCGTTGACGCGAATGTTGTTCTTGGCGCCTTCCAGATGCAGCACATTCATGAGGCCGACGAGACCCATCTTGGCCGCGCCGTAATTGGACTGACCGAAATTGCCGTAAATGCCCGACGAGGAGCTGGTCATCACGACACGGCCGTAATTGGCCTCGCGCATAATGTCCCAAACCGCCTTGGTGCAGGTCGCCGCGCCCATCAGGTGCACGTCCACCACGGCCTTGAAGTCCTCAAGGCTCATCTTGGCAAAGCTCTTGTCGCGCAAGATGCCGGCATTGTTGACCAGAATATCGACGCGGCCCCACGCCTTCATGGCGCTGTCGACCATGTCGGCAACCTCGTCTGCCCGGGTCACATTGGCGCCGTGCGCCAGGGCTTCGCCGCCCTTTTCCTTGATCTCGTTGACGACGGCCTGCGCTGCGCTGATCGAGCCGCCGGTGCCATCGACCGCGCCGCCCAGATCATTGACGACCACTTTCGCGCCGCGTGATGCCAGCGCCAGAGCATGGCTGCGGCCTAGGCCTGCGCCCGCGCCGGTGACAATGGCCACCCGGCCGTCAAAACGGATTTCGCTCATGGAAGGTATTCCCCTGATTGTTTGTATCGAATTTCCGCTGGCAGTCCGTACCGGTGCGGGCAGTCCTTCGCGCCGGTCACGCCGCCAGAGTTCCGATGCGGAGCGAAGCGCTTTTCCTGCTGCATTGCAACGCACAATGCCGGTTGAGGATGAGCGCGCCCGGACCTCAGCCCTCGCCAAACCGTGGTGTGCGCTTTTCGAGAAAGGCGCGGTAGCCCTCCTGGAAATCGGCACTTGAAAAGGCTTCCAGAAAGAGCGCGCGCGTGGCGTCATCATCATGCGCCTGACCGGCCTCGATCAGGGCAATGAGTTGCTTGGTCACCCTCGCAGAATGGGGTGAGGTCGCCGCCAGCAGCGCGCCATACGCCTCCACCTCACCGGCCAGCCGGTCCGGCGGAAGAAGACGGTTGATGAGACCCGCCGACAAGGCCTCGCCAGCATCCAGCAAGCGCCCGGAAAACAGCATGTCCTTGGCGAACGACACCCCGACGGCGCGCACCAGGCGCGCCGTGTCATTGAGCGTGTAGACCAGGCCCAGCTTGCCGGGCGTTATCCCGAAGCGTGACCCTTCAGCGGCAAAGCGCATGTCGCAGGCAAGAGCAAGGCCGCAGCCTCCGCCCACACACGCGCCCTCGATCATCGCCAGGGTCGGGCGGGGGAAGGCGGCGAGGCCGTCCAGCGCGGCTGCAATGCTGCGCGAATAGGCCTCGGCGCGTTCCGGTGTCGAATAGACCTCCTCGAACTCGCCAATGTCTGCACCGGCGGCAAAGCTGCCGCCCGCGCCGCTGACTACCAGCAGGCGGACCGCATCGTGGGTCAGCGCCCGGTCCAGCAATACCGGAATGGCGCTCCACATCGCTCCGTTGAGCGCATTGCGCTTTTCGGGCCGGTTCAGGATGAGGTGGGCAATGGCGCCGCGCACCTCGAGACGGATCGGTTCCTGGCTCATCTGGGCTCTCTTTCCATGTGATGTCCGGCTTAGCCGCCGCGCCGGACCGGGGCAAGGCGCGCGCAGGCGTTTTCACATAGCAGGAATGCCGCGATGGCCGTGCGGGCGGGGTTGCGTGGCGGTGAGCTTGCGCGTAGTGGCTGGCGCGCATTCTGCGCTGCCATCAGAAGGACCCGCCGGGGCCATGGAACTTGAATTCTTCAGCCGGTTCATCGCCGCGCTATTCGCGATGATCAACCCGCTCGCCGCCATGCCGGTCTTCCTGTCACTGACCGCAGGCACCGCCCCGTCCGCGCAGCGCGCCATGGCCATCCAGGCCGCGATTGCAACATTGATTGCGTGCTTTGCCATCGCCATTGCGGGCAAGTTCGTGCTGGGCCTTTTCGGCATTGCCATCGACAGCTTCCGCATCGCTGGCGGCATCCTGCTCTTCACCATCGCGCTGACCATGATTTCCGGTTCGCGCCACACCTCCAGCGCGGGCACCGAGCGCGAGCGCGCCTCGCAGGAAAACATCGACAACCCGGCGATCTACCCCTTCACCATCCCGATGACGGTTGGCCCGGGCACCATCACCACCCTCATCATCTTCTCCGAGCAGGCCTCAACCAGCCCGATCAAGATGGGCCTGTTCGCGGCTGTGGTGCTGATCGTGGTCGGACTGCTTCTGGCTGCGCTGCTGATCGCGCCTTTCCTTGACCGGATGGTGTCGCAGAGCGCGCGCACCGTCTCCATCCGCATCATGGGCATCATCCTGGCGGCACTGGCGGTGGAATTCGTGATTACCGGCCTTCGCGGTTCAGGCCTGATCTCGCTGAACGGGATCTAGCTGGACGGCGAGATGGCGGGCGAGCGCCTCTGCCTGAAGCCGGATGTCGGGAACGGCGGTGCATTCCCAGTATTCACCGCGCACCATCGGCCCGATGGCGTAGAGACCGGGCGCAGGACCGTCCTGCCCGCGCACCTGCAGGCAGGTATCAGCCGCAAGGCCAAGCCCGGCTGCATCGGACACGGCAAGCCCTGAGCGCAACAGATGCGCCACCAGCGGGTCGCCTGAACGGGCCAGAGGCCCGAAACCGGTAGCATCGAATATGCGTGCCGCCGGGACATGGCATTCGCCGCCGCCGCGCTTGGTGATTGTCAGTGCACCCGCTCCCATCCCTGAGATGCGTCCAGCCAGCACCTCCAGAGTGCCAGCGGCAATCTCGTTCTCAACCATGGCGGCTGCAGGCGCAGCGATGCGGTGTCTGTGAACATCCCACCAGGGCCGCGCATGGCGCAAAAAGCGTTGCTTCTCCTGCACACTCATGGCCTGCCAGAGCGATTGCGTTGCCGGGCGCAAGGCGTCGACTGTTTCACGCCAGCCATGAGTGCGCGCTGCAATGCGAAGCCGCTTCAGCCTCTGCGACAAGGGACCGGTCAGGGCGCCCGTCAATTCAGGTGGGGGCAGTGCCGCCAAGGGGGCATGGGCATGGGGCATCAGGCCCCGGCGGGAAATGGCTGTGATGCGTCCCCGATGACCGCGCCGGCGCAGGCTGGTCAGCACATCAATCATGGTCAGGCCAGTGCCGATAACGGCCACGGGCGCGTCCGGATCGAGATCATCAAATGCACCTGCCATCCACGGATTGATGGCTTGCCCGCCGTCCGGCAGGGCGAATGGCGCAGCCAGATTGCCCATGGCCAGCACCACTGAGCGCGCATTGAGGGCGCCAGCGCCAAGCGTCAGGCTGAAGCCTTTTGCGTTCCTCTCGATGCCCGACACCGCGTCCTCGATCAGGCGCAGGCGTCCACCCGATGCTGCCTCGGCCGAATCCAGCATTTCGCGCAAATAGCGCCCATAGGCCTGCCGGCTGACAAAGACCCCGGCATCGGTTTCCACGCGCCAGACCGCATCGCGCGGCTGATTGGCCAGCCAGCGCACAAACCCGTCAGGGTCTGCGGGAATGGCGCTCATCCGGTCGGCGCGGACATTGAGCAGATGGGTCGCATCGGGCGTGGAATAGGCAAGGCCCATGCCGGCCTTCCCGCTGCGCTCGATTAGCGCAACACGAAGCTCCGGCGCATGGTGCGCCAGCTGTATCGCGGTCAGCGTGCCGGAAAGGCCCGCGCCGATAATTGCCACGTCCACATGGGGAGACATGGGCACCATCCCGGGTTCCTCGCTCTCCCCTCCGGTCAGCTCTTGAGGGTAGCCTCGGCAGCCGGGTCACGCAGATTGTAGCGCGAACTCATCACCGCGCCATAGGCGCCTGCCTCGGCAATCAGGATGACATCGCCCTCGCGCGTGTCCGGCATCAGCCGGTCCGCGCCCAGAAGGTCGGCGCTTTCGCAAATAGGCCCCACGATCGAGGCAAGACCCGTCGCAGGCTCACCAAGCCGGGTGAGATTCACGATCTCGTGGCGTGCACCATAAAGCGCCGGACGGATGAGCGAGTTCATCCCGGTACTGATGCCGATGAAGCGCGTGCCGAAGCTCATCTTTACCTGTGTCACACGGGCCAGCAGCACACCGGCCTCGGCCACCAGATAGCGGCCCGGCTCCATCCAGAGCTCGACGCCGTCCAGCGCGCGCTTGACGCCTTCCAGCTCGCGGTCAACCTCGCCCAGATCAAGAACAGGCGCATCGGGGCTGTCGGGCACGCCCAGCCCGCCGCCGACATTGATGATCTTCACCCCGCCAATGCTCGCCGCCGCGTCTCCCAGAATGCGGCCGATCTCGCGCCAGTGACCAGCTTCGGTGATCCCTGAACCGGCATGCGCGTGGAGGCCGGCAACACTTGCGCCTGCCGCCTTGGCCAGAGCCGCCGCATGACCGATCTGCTCCAGTGGAATGCCAAACTTGGCTTTCGGCCCGGCAGTGCGGACATGTTCGTGATGGCCGCGCGGACGGTCCGGATTGACGCGCAAGATGATCTCGCGGCCCGCAAACAGGTCCGGCCATTCCTTGAGCGGGTGCAGCCCGTCAATGGTCAGGCGCGTGCCCAGTGCGAGAGCGGCCTCGTACTCGCTGCGCGGGGCAAAGTTCGGCGTGAACAGGATGCGGCTTGCCGGCAGACCGGGCAGAGTTTCGCGCACC
>NZ_JBQLZR010000137.1:0-10393 GCF_052168375.1 Glycocaulis sp. | reverse complement strand
CTTGGTTACCCTCATTCTTTGCGCTATTATCGATGTATATCGGTGTTCCCACACAAGGGGTTGAAGGCTGTTTCTGGTGTTAGCTCTACCGAAAAGATTGAAGATGGTGCCTCTCCTACGAAGGAGCAAGCATTTAAACTTGCCCGTGCAATAAATCGTAATCTAAGCCTCATATATAAAAATGGGGTTAGCTCTGAAGAAAAGCTGCGCGCAATTATGTATGCTACAGCGGGCAGCTCCCTTGAAGGCGGGTGGAGAAACCAAATTGGCAAAGAGGGTGAGCGCGTTATAAAGACGCTTCTACTTCAACATCTTCGTGCCAAAGGCGAATTAACAACCCTTGCGTATGTCGGCGGCAGAGTTCTCAAAAAGTCTCAAATAACTGAGTCTGTTATCGAGGTCGATGGTGGCGAATTTGCGTCAGCGGTAATGGTGAATGGTTCCTCGCTCAAGTTTGCCAGCGAGCCAGACATAACTATACTAGATAATAAGGGAGAAATAAAAGCGGGAGTCGAAATTAAGGCAGGTCTTGACCCAGCTGGTGCGCTTGAGCGGTTGGGCGCAATGTTAAAATCGTTCGATGCATTGCTTTACTCTGAGTCAACTGCAGAGACAGTGCTAATCGTTTCCTGTCTAACCGATGAGGTCCAACGTCGAATTTTAGCGGCAAAATCTGTTACTCGAACCATGATGTTGACTGACATAACGAGTGATAAGAAAGGCGAACAGCAACGCTTCTACACTATCATGCGGGCATACCTAGGGCTCGCCAAAAGCACTAGGTAATCGCCAATTGATTTAGTTGACCGAAAGCACAGCCTAGGTCTCCCGGGACTGACCAGCGCACCTCTCCGCAATGGCACGCGCCATGGATCACGAGGTCTTTCCTTTCATCATTCGTCGTTCCAGAGGCCCGAAGGGCTCAGAGGAATGGGGAAGATCTTGTCTCCCCCCGCTTGCGGGGGGAGTGCCGCGCAGCGGCGAGGGGGGCTTTCCCCCCTCCGTCTCGCTGGCGCTCGACACCTCCCCCGTAAACGGGGGAGGAAATCGAGGCCGGTGATGATCCGTCTCCCGCCCGGAAGGATCAGGCGAAGACCCTTACCCCGCCTGCACCTCGGCGATCCATGCATCGATCAGCTCTTCGAGCACTTCGAGCGGCACCGCCCCGTCACGCAGGAGCACTTCGTGGAACATGCGGATGTCGAAATCCTCGCCCAGCTCTGTCTCGGCCCGCTCGCGCAGCTCGAGGATTTTCAGCATGCCGATCATGTAGGCGGTGGCCTGGCCCGGCATGACGATATAGCGCTCGATGGCGTTGGTGGCGTCACCTTCGGAGTTCGGCGTGTTCTCGATCAGGTACTGGATCGCCTCTTCGCGTGACCATTCATGATAGTGCAGGCCAGTATCGACCACGAGGCGCGCGGCCCGCCACAGCTCCATGGCGAGGCGGCCGAAGTTGGAATACGGGTCTTCATAGAAGCCCATTTCAAGCGGCAGATACTCGGTATAGAGCCCCCAGCCCTCGCTATAGGCGGTGAAGCCGCCGAACCGGCGGAAGGAGGGAATGCCTTCCAGGTCCGTCATGATGGCCAGCTGCATGTGGTGGCCGGGAATGCCCTCGTGATAGGCCAGCGCCTCCATCTGGTAGATGGGCATGTCACGCATGTCGCGCAGATTGGCGTAGTAGATGCCGGGGCGGGAGCCATCGGCGGCCGGGCGCGAGTAGAAGGCCTTGTCGGCGGACGCCTCGCGGAAGGGCTCCACGCGGCGCACGTCCAGCTCGTGCTCGGGCAGGGTGATGAAGTATTCGGGCAGGCGCGCATTCATCCGCTCGATGACGGCTGTCGCCTCGGCGAGATACGCCTCGCGGCCTTCATCGGTGTTCTCGTAGTAGAATTGCGGGTCTTCGCGCATGAAGACGAAGAAGTCCTGCAAGCTGCCCTCAAAGCCGACTTCGGCCATGATGGCTTCCATCTCGCCATGGATGCGCGCGACATTGGCAAGGCCCAGATCGTGGATTTCCTGCGCGGTGAGGTCCGTCGTGGTGAAATTGGCCAGGCGCGCATTGTAATACGCTTCGCCCTCGGGCAGGCGCCACACGCCATCGCCGGGCGCTGCTGCCTCGCGCTGGCTTTCCATCACCGCAATCAGGCGCTCATAGGGTTCGACCCAGCTCAGCAGCGCTTCGCGCCCCTCGGCCAGCAGGCGCTCGCGGTCGTCCTCGCTGATATCGATCTGGCTGATATTGCGCTCATAGCTTTCCCAGACGACGTTGGTGCCTTCGCCCTCAAAGGGCGCGGCGGAGATCACGTTGCGCGCGGTCTCGATGACGTGGCCATACATCCAGTCTGGCGGCTGGATACCCATTTCAAAGCGGGCCTCGGCCTCGTCGATGAGAGTGTTCATCACCGTGTCCACGCTGGCGGCACGGCTGACCCAGGCTTCAGCCGTTTCCAGCGAGTTGATGCGGTGGATGGTGGTCAGGAAGACCGGCACCGAGCTGTGCATGCCGCCCATCTGGTTGAAGACATAGCCGTGGCGGCTATAGGGATTGCCGCGTGCCTCGTTCTCCTGGCGGTATTCAAACAGGCGCCAGCTGAGCTGGGTGGAGGCATCGAGCGCGTCAAAGTCGAAATTCTCGCGCATATAGGCGAGACGCGCCTGGCCGATCTCGTAGCTCTCTTCGGCAAATTCATTGCTGAAATCGCCCCACTGTCCGTAATCGGCATCAATGATTCCGCGATAGGCCTTCATCAGCGGATTGCGGTCGAGGTCTTCCTGCTCGATCTGTTCAAACCAGGCGTTCAGGCGCGCGCTTTCGCTTTGCTCTGCCTCCTGCTGGATCGCGAAGCTGGCGGGGGCGGTCAGTGCTGCCGGTGCAGCGAGGAGAAGGGCGGTCGTGGCTGCGCCGGCAAGGCGGCGGCGGAAATGACGGTTCATGAAGGATTCCCCGAATGATTGATCTTATGTGGTGCGGCCCAGACGTTTCACGGGCGCGAGCGGTGTGAACTTGCCGTCGCGCTTTTCTGACCGGGCTGCCATCGCCTCGACGATATCATGCGGATTCCAGATGGAAGCCTGCAGTGTCATCACATGTTCGAGACTGTCCGCGACGGAGTGATCGCGCGAATAGAGGTGGGATTTCTTGATTCCCGAAACGGTGAGGGGCGGGCGGCTGGCAATGCGGGCTGCCACGGCGTCCACATGGGCTTTCAGCGCTTCGGCGTCAGGCAGGACCGCGTTGACAAGGCCAAGCTGTGCGGCGCGCTCTGCCTCCAGCGTGTCGCCGGTATAGGCCAGCTCCAGCGCGACGCCGGACGGGATCAGGCGGGGCAGGCGCTGCAGCGTACCGACATCGGCCATCATGCCGATATTGGTCTCCTCGATGCGCATCCAGGCATCCTTCGTGGCAAAGCGCAGATCGCACGCCGTCACCATGTCGACGCCGCCGCCGACACAAGGCCCTTGCATGGCGGCAATGACGGGAAAGCGCGCGCGCTCGAACGCCGTGAACGCGTCCTGCAGGGAGAGCGCGGCGTTCATGAAGGCTTCGCGCATGGCCGCCGTGTCGGTTTTCATGGCGGCAGGGTCGGTAAAGACGGAAATGTCCATGCCGGCTGTGAAGACCGGGCCTTGCGCGTCCAGAATCAGTACCCGCGTCTCCCCGGCATCAGACAGCGCGTTCACCGCTTCGGGCAATTCACGCCAGAAGGCCGGAATCATGGTGTTGCGCTTGTCCGGGCGGTTCAGCGTCAGGCGGGCAATCGGCCCGTCCGACTGCACGGCAAAGCTGGTCCAGCGTGTCATGACCTGTCCTTTCGCTAAGGCGGCGCGCGCCCCTGCAGGTGGACCGGATTGACGCAAAGGCGTTGCCTTGCACCGCACCGGCGGGATAAGTGGCACCCAACTAAAGCCGATTTCAGCGAAAGTGCCATGACCCAGCTTCACTCCAGGCTCGATACCTCGTCGGAAAGTTTCAAGGCCAACAAGGCGCGCATGGATGCGCTGGTGGCCGAGTTGCAGGCGCGCACCGCCGAAGCAGCGCTGGGCGGGCCGGAGCGGGCACGCGAAAAGCACCTGTCGCGCGGCAAGCTCCTGCCGCGTGAGCGTGTGGAACGCCTGCTCGATCCGGGCACGCCGTTTCTGGAAATCGGCGCCCTCGCAGCCAATGGCATGTATGAGGGCGATGTTCACGGCGCGGGCATGATTGCCGGTATTGGCCGGGTGGCGGGCCGCGAAGTGATGATCGTGTGCAATGACGCCACCGTGAAGGGCGGCACCTATTATCCGCTGACGGTGAAGAAGCATCTGCGCGCGCAAGAGATCGCCCGCGAGAATCGCCTCCCGTGCGTCTACCTTGTGGACTCTGGCGGTGCGAACCTGCCTTTCCAGGCCGATGTATTCCCTGACCGCGAGCATTTCGGCCGCATCTTCTTCAATCAGGCCAATCTGTCCTCCGAAGGCATTGCGCAGATCGCCGTGGTGATGGGTTCGTGCACGGCGGGCGGTGCCTATGTGCCGGCGATGAGCGATGAGACGATCATCGTGCGCAAGCAGGGCACGATCTTCCTGGGCGGTCCGCCTCTGGTGAAGGCGGCCACCGGCGAGGTGATCTCGGCAGAGGATCTGGGCGGGGCCGATGTCCATGCCCGCCGCTCCGGCGTGGTCGATCATTATGCGGCCAATGATGATCATGCGCTGGAAACCGCGCGCCGCATCGTGGGCGGCCTCAACACCGTCAAGCGCGTGGAGATGGATATTGCCGAGCCGGAGGAGCCGGCCATTGATCCCGATACGCTCAATGGCGTCATCCCGTCAGACGTGCGCACGCCCTATGATGTGCGCGAGGTGATTGCGCGTATCGTGGACGGCTCGCGCTTTGACGAGTTCAAGGCGCTCTATGGCGAGACCCTTGTCTGTGGTTTTGCCCGCGTGCACGGCATGCCGGTCGGCATCATCGCCAATAACGGGGTGATATTCTCCGAAAGTGCGCTGAAAGGCGCACACTTCATCGAGCTGTGCTGCCAGCGCGGCATTCCGCTCCTCTTCCTGCAGAACATTACCGGCTTCATGGTGGGGTCGAAATACGAGGCGGGCGGCATCGCCAAGGACGGCGCCAAGCTCGTCACCGCAGTCTCGTGCGCGCGTGTGCCGAAGATCACCATCATCATTGGCGGCTCCTATGGCGCGGGCAATTACGGCATGTGCGGGCGCGCCTATGGCCCGCGCTTCCTCTTCATGTGGCCCAATGCGCGCATTTCGGTGATGGGCGGCGAACAGGCCGCGAGCGTGCTCGCCACGGTAAAGCGCGACGGGATGGAAGCGCGCGGCGAAGACTGGAGCGCGGAAGAGGAAGCTGCCTTCAAGGCGCCGATCCGCGACAAGTACGAGGAAGAGGGCTCGCCCTACTACTCCACCGCAAGGCTGTGGGATGATGGCGTGATTGCGCCTGCCCAGACCCGCGATGTCATCGCGCTCTCGCTCTCGGCCTGTCTCAATGCCCCCATCGAGAAGACCCGCTTCGGCGTGTTCCGGATGTAAGGCTTACCCCGTCGTCGTTCCCGCGCAGGCGGGAACCCAGAGGCACGTTCACGGCCTGAGCCTTTTGGGCTCTGGATTCCCGCCTGCGCGGGAATGACGAGAAATGGAGCTGCCCCTCACTCCCCAAGGCGCAAGGCGTGGGCGGCCCAGTCCAGCGCCTCGGCCTTGAACGCGGCGTCATCGCACGCAGCAATCGCGGAAACTGTCTGATAGGGATCGGTGCGGGCCGTGATCATGGCGCCCAGCTGGTCGATCACGAAACGGGCGGCAAAATCGGGGTCGGGGTGCCCGATCTCCTCACGGCGCGCCAGGATAAGGCCGAGCAGGGCCAGATTGCCCTCGCGCTTGATCTCGGCCATGTGCGCCTTCAGCTCGGCATCATTGGCCATCAGGAGCGCGGCGGCGTGTTTCGACACATTGCCTGTCGCCGAGGCGTGCAGGCGCAGATCGATATAGCCTTCGAGAAGGTCACGCACGCGCGCACCCTGCCAGCGGGCCGGATCGGCGGCCTGGCGGTTGAGATCGGAGAGGGCGTCAGTAACGCGTTGAAACACCGCGTAGCACAGCGCCTTCTTGTCCTTGAAATGGTGATAGACCGCACCGACAGAGACACCTGCGCGCTCGGCAATCCGGGTGATGGAGGCGCCCTCCGCGCCCTGTTCCACGATCAGCGCCTCTGCCGCATCCAGCAGGGCCGACTGGGTCTGCTCGCTGCGCGATTGCTGGCTGTCGCGCCGCCAGTGCAGGTCAGATATCCAGCGGTTCGTCGTCATTGGCGCTTTCGAGGAAGGGACGGGCTTCGTCACCGGCATTTCGTCTGAGGCTTATTGACGGGAAACACAATCTCCGTCAAAACATAATCCGAATTCGGTTTCAAAATTGATCAGGAGAGCGCCTCATGGCCACGGCATTGATTACGGGTGCATCGAGCGGCATCGGCGCGGAGCTGGCGCGTATTCATGCCGGAAACAAGGGCGATCTGGTGCTGGTTGCCCGCCGCCGCGACCGGCTGGACGCCCTGAAAGCAGAGCTGGAAAGCGCACACGGCGTGAAGGTGCTGGTGTTGGCCGAGGACCTGACCGACAGCGCAGCGGCGGAGCGTATCCACACGGCGGTGACGCAGGCCGGTATCGAGATCGACTATCTGATCAACAATGCCGGCTTCGGGGGGCGGGGCCTGTTCCATGAAATGGACTGGCAGCAGATCCACGCCATGATCCAGGTCAATGCCGCTGCGCTGGCCGCGCTCACCCATGCCTTCCTGCCCGGCTTCGTCGCGCGCAATAGCGGACGTATCCTGAATGTCACGTCCACGGCTTCGGAAATGCCCGGGCCCTTGCAGGCGGTCTATTTTGCGACGAAGGCGTTTGCCGCCTACCTCTCCAACGCCCTGATGGAGGAGCTGCGCGATACGGCTATTACCGTGACCAATTTCATGCCGGCCGCCACCGATACCGAATTTGCTGCCGTCGCCGACATGGACCGCACGGCCCTTTTCAACCGTGCGGCGAGCGCCCGGTCTGTCGCGCAGGAAGGATATGCGGCCATGCTGGAGGGGCGCATGGACGCCTATGGCGGCATGAACCCGCGCCGGCGCATCTTGCAAATGCTCGCCAAGGTGATGCCCAAGCGCGCCCTGATGCGCTCGGTGCGGCGCATGCAGGAGGTCAGCTAGCGCCGTGCGCGAAGGGTGAGGGGAGCGGTGTGTGGCGCGCGCCTCTGCCCACGTTCTCCCGCCATCCCGCCAGCGATCCACGCCTGCCATTCGCGGTGCCGCTCCACCTCCTCCGCACGCCAGTTTCCAGCGGTCCCGGCCCCTGCCTGGCACCGTGAAAACGGGGAAGCCGGGACCCGGCCTCCACAGGCGTCTCCCGCACCTCCCGCGCTTCACGCCTCTTACACGCGCATCGCTCTCCCTCATCCCGCGCCGCCTGCTCGTGCCCGAACGTACTAATGTGCTAACACAATGTGCTGGCAGCACCTGAGGAGCCGGAGGTGCGGCTGCTGCTTGCCGGAGCGTGCTTTACCGACCGGTCAGGATTTAGCCGCCCGCACCTTCGACGTTCGCACCTCGCTTTATCGCCAGCTCCAGCGGTCCCGGGCCGCCGCCTGCCCCTGTGAAAACCGGGAGGCCGGGCCCCAGCCTCCACAGACGTCTCAGGCAATCCCCGCCATTCCCGGCTCCGGCTTTCAATCCCGCAATCGCCAACTTCCCTCTATCCCGCCATTACCCGCTCCACCCACCGCTCCGCCACTTACCACCATACCGCCATCCCCCCATCTCCCGTCCGTCTCGCCACCGCTCCCCCACACCCCTCGGCTCTACTGCACGCGCCCCATTGTATTATCGCGCTAATACGATATATGGCTGACACAATGAGGACGCGGCCATGGCCGCAAGCGGGCCGGACGCGGCTGCGGGAAGGTGGCGATGATACTGGACAGGACCACAAAAGAACGTGATTTCAAGGCTTTGTGCGAAGCTCTTTTGAGCGCGCGTGATGCGGACGAGATGGCGCGCTTCCTTACAGACCTGACGACGCCAGGCGAGCGCGAGGCGCTGGCCGAGCGCTGGCGGGTCGCGCAATTGCTTGAAGCGGGCAAGTCCTATCGCGAGATCAGCGCCGAGACGGGCGTCTCGACCACCACCGTCACGCGGGTTGCCCGCTTCCTCGCGCAGGAGCCCCACCAGGGTTACCGCCTCATACTTGACCGTCTGAAAGGAACTGCACGATGAGCGCTGGCCGCCTTACCCTTGCCATGCAGAAGAAGGGCCGGCTTGCCGAGGGCGGGTTCGACCTCCTGAAGCAGTCGGGCGTGAAGCTCGCCTATGCGCGCGACGAGCTGATGCGCCGGGCGGAGAACCTGCCGCTCGATGTCATGCTGATCCGCGATGACGATATTCCCAGCTTCGTTGCTTCCGGCGCGTGCGGGTGCGGGATTGTCGGCGAGAACGTGCTGGCCGAGGCCGCCAGCCGGTCGGCGCGCGTCGCGGGGCTGGAGATCGTCCAGCGCCTCGGCTTTGCGCGTTGCACGCTGAAACTCGCCGCCCCGGTCAATGGCCCGGTGCAGAATGTTGCAGACCTTGAGGGCCGCGCGATCGCCACGTCCTATCCGGCGCTGACGGCGAAGTTCCTGAAAGACCGCGGCATATCGGCGGAGATCGTGGAGATGGGCGGCTCTGTCGAGGTTGCCCCGCGCATGAACATTGCCGATGCGATTTGCGATCTTGTCTCCACCGGCGCGACGCTGGAAGCCAACGGGCTTGCCGCCTTCGAGACGGTGCTGGAGAGCGAGGCCGTGCTCATCGCCAACCCGGCGGCGCTCAACGGGGCGGCTGCGACGCTGGACCTTCTGGTGGAGCGCTTCCGCGGCGTGATTGCCTCGCGCCAGACCAAATACATCCTCCTCAATGCGCCGAAGGACAGGCTGGACGAGATCCGCGCCGTGCTGCCGGGCGCCGATGCGCCGACCGTGGCGCCGGTGGTGGGCCGCGATGACGTGGTCGCCATACACGCGGTCTGCACCGAGGAGGTGTTCTGGTCGACGCTGGAGAAGCTGAAAGCCGCAGGCGGGCGCTCCATCCTGGTCCTGCCGATTGAAAAGATGATGGCGTAATGGCGAAGCCTGTGAACCGACTGACCCGGCATGTCTGGAGCGATCTGGACGAGGCGAAACGCGCGGCGCTCATGGCGCGCCCCAGCGACACCTCCGACGCGATGGAGATTGCTGCCGGCATTCTCGCCGACATACGCGCCGAAGGGGCGGAGGCCGTGCGCCGCCACGCTCTGCGCCTTGATGGCTATGCGCCGGAGGATTTCCGTGTCCCCGCCCATGAACTGAAAGCTGCCGCCGATGCGCTGGCCGCCGGGGATGCGACCGCGATCCTGGCCGCTGCCGACGCTGTGCGCCGCTATCACGCGCAGCAGGGCTATTCGTCCTATGCGCTGCAGACCTGGCCCGGTGGCACCGCGCAGCGGCGCGTCACGCCGCTTGGCGTGGCCGGGCTCTACGTGCCGGCGGGCACTGCGCCTCTGGTCTCAACCCTCGTCATGCTGGCCGTCCCGGCAAAGATCGCCGGCGTGAACCGCATTGCAGTCCTCACCCCGCCGGTTGGCGGCGCCGGGCCTGACCCCACCATTCTGGGCGCGGCGCACCTGCTTGGCCTTGATGAGGTGTATGCGATTGGCGGAGCGCACGGCATCGGCGCGCTGGGCTATGGCGTGGGCGGCCTGCCGCGCGCTGACCGCATTTTCGGCCCCGGCAATGCCTATGTCGCTGCTGCCAAGGCGCTGATCGCGCAAAGCCCGGGCGGCGCGGCGATGGACCTGCCAGCGGGTCCCTCCGAGGTGATTGTCATCGCCGACGACAACGCTGATCCCGATTTCGTCGCGCTGGACCTGCTGGCCCAGGCCGAGCACGACACCATGGCGCAGGTCGTGCTTATCGCCTATTCCGACGCCTTCATCGACCGGGTGGAGGCTGCGCTGGAAGACCGCCTTCAGGCTCTGCCGCGCCGGGATATCGCAGCTGCGGCGCTCGCCAGCTCCAAGGCGTTCCGTGTACGGAGCGATGACGAGGCGGTGGCGGCGGCGGACGCCTCTGCGGGCGAGCACCTCATCATCCAGACAGCCAATGCCGAAGCGCTCGGCGCCCGGATTGCCAATGCGGGGTCGATATTCATCGGGCCCTGGACGCCCGAGGCCGCTGGCGACTATGCCGCCGGTCCGAACCACGCCTTGCCGACCGCCGGAGCCGCGAGGGCCTATGGCGGGGTGAGTGTGGAGATGTTCCAGAAGACCACCAGCATCCTGAAATTCGACGCAGGCGGCGCGCGCGCCATCGCCCCCGT
>NZ_JBQLZR010000136.1:0-12007 GCF_052168375.1 Glycocaulis sp. | reverse complement strand
GGGAGGAACGAGCGCAATGAAAATTTCCATGATACGCATGGCACTGCTGGCAGCAGCATCTCCGCTGGTCTTTACGGCTGGCGTCCAGGCGCAAAGCGCCAGCGAGGCGCTGCGTGAAGTCATCACCATCACCGGCACCAAGCGCCCTGAAGGCGTTGCCGTGCAGGACGTGCCGGTGGCCGTCACGGCTTTCAGTGGTGATCAGCTGGCTGCGCTACAGTACCAGGACATCAGCTCGCTGAGCTATGTCATTCCGAACGTCCAGTTCGAAGATATCGGCACGTCACCGACGATCGCCAACTTCTCGATCCGCGGTCTGGGCATCAACAGCTCCATCCCGGCAATCGACCCGACCGTCGGCTACTTCGTCGACGAGATGTATTACGGCATCAATTCGGGCGTCATCGTCGACAATTTCGACATCGAGGCCATCGAGGTGCTGCGCGGTCCGCAGGGCGTGCTCTTCGGTCGAAACGTGACCGGTGGTGCTGTTGTGGTTCGCACCACGACCCCGTCCGAGGAATTCAGCTTCAATGGCCGCCTCGGTGTCGAGACCGGTCTGCGCTGGGTGGCCTCCGGTGTCGTGACGGGTCCGCTGTCTGATTCGGTCTCGGCCAAGCTCGCCGTCTACCGCAGTGACGATGATGGCTGGTTCACCAACGAGTTCGATGGCTCCGACCACGGCGCCAATATCGTCACCATCATCCGTCCGGCGATCGCTCTGCGGCCGAGCGACAATGTCGAGTTCGTGCTGCGCCTCGAATACGGTGAAACCGAAGGCGACGGCCCGGCCGGCCAGAACCATGTGAACGGTTCGGGCATTGGCGGCCTCTTCCCGCGCGGTAGCTTCCGCTTCTCGGTCAACGAGCCGGGCTTTGCTGAAGCCCAGTGGGGCCAGGCGATCCTGTCCACTGAGGTCGGTGTCGAGTTCGGTAACGGCACGATCACCAACATTCTCGGCTGGCGCGACTATGAGGGCTCGTCTCTCGGCGATATCGACGCCACTCCGGGCTTCCTCTCCCACGCTCCGGCCTGGCAGGCCCAGAACCAGTGGTCCAACGAACTGCGCTATGCAGGCACGTTCGGCAATGTCGAGTTCACCACCGGTCTCTATTACTTCGATCAGACGATCGAATATGTGGAGCAACGCCTCCTGCTGGGCGGCGCCGTCAACACGCGTGGTGGTGGCCGGATCGACCACTCCACCTGGGGTGTGTTCGCCAATGCCGACATTCTGATGAGCGATCAGCTGACGCTCAGCGTCGGCGGCCGTTACTCGGTTGAAGACAAGGATGCCCGCATCCAGTCGCTCCTGCCGGGCACGGGCTGCGCCGTTGGCGTGGGCTGTACGGTCGTTGCCGGTACGCCGGGTGCCTTCATCGACTCCGAGAGCTGGTCGTCCTTCTCGCCGCGCGTCGGTGTCCAGTATCGCTACAACGATGTCAGCCAGGTCTATGCCAGCTGGTCGCAAGGCTTCCGCTCTGGCGGCTACAACTTCCGTAACACCTCGCCGAACCCGGCCATCACGCCCGGACCGTTTGACGAGGAGCGCGTCGACTCATTCGAGGTCGGTGTGAAAACCGAACTGGCCGATGGCAATGTCATCCTGAACGTCGCTGCATTCTATAACAACATCAGTGACATGCAGCGGGAGATCAACCAGGCTGACCCGGCCACCGGCGTGGTGCAGATCATCCGTAACACGGCTGATGCCACGATTACCGGTTTCGAGGTCGAAGGCCGCTTCTTCATTGGCGACAACACGCTCGTCACGGCCCAGCTCGGCTATCTCGATGGCAGCTATGACTCGGTGCTGTTCGACCTGAACGCGGACGGCGTCATCAACGCTGCCGACCTCGCTCTCGACATCCCGCGTCTTGCACCGTGGACCTATGGTGTCGGTGTCTATCACGACATTCCGCTCACCCTGGGCGGTGGTTCGACCCTCACCGGCTCGCTCAGCTATAACTTCCGTGACGCCAACGCCTACACGGACAGCAATCTGGGCTTCTTCGACTCGGTTGGCATTCTTGATGCCGGTCTGTCGCTGTCGTTCAACGAAGGCCGTCACATCCTGGCCCTCTACGGCAAGAACCTGACCGACGAAGTGACCTACGGTAACGATACGCAGCTTCCGGCCTTCCTTGGCCCGGCCCCGCTCGGCGGCACCTTCTCGCCGCTCAACCGTGGCCGCGTCATCGGCCTGGAGTTCCGCATCCGCAACTAGGCGGGAACGGCATACGACCCAAACGGTCAAAAGAACCGTCAGGGAGGAGGGAAAGGCCGGAGCCAACGCTCCGGCCTTTTTCGTTGCGTTCTCCAGTGGCCGATAGAGCTCTCGCAGCTGCAATATAAACAGCTTCAATACGTTACCGGGATTTAACGCTGTTGCGTGTTCGCGATGCAACACGTCTGGTGCGAGCGCAGCAAATGGGTTCCGCCAGACCGGGATACCCCGACTATTTCAGCAGATCCCCTTTTCATCCGTGCAATTGACGACAGTTTGTCGGCATCGCAGCGTCATGCTGCGTCGCAACAAGAAAAGCGGGCGCTCCCCGCCCGTCATCCGCGGAGGAAAATCATGAACATAACAACCCTGCGTGCAGCCCTTCTGGCCGCTGCCTCGCCGCTGGTCCTTGCCGGCGGTGTGCACGCGCAAAGCGCCGATGTGCCGGCTGCGCAGCGCCAGCTCGAAGTCATCACGGTTACGGCCCAGCAGCGCGAGCAAAGCCTGCAGGACGTTCCGGTTGCCGTTTCGGCCTTCAACCAGACGCAGCTGGAAAATTCCGGCATTCAGCACATCAAGGACCTGATCGTGCTGGCGCCCGGCCTGATGGTTACCTCGACCCAGTCTGAAACCATCACGACCGCGCGCGTGCGCGGCGTAGGCACGGTCGGCGACAATTTCGGTCTCGAAAGCTCTGTCGGCGTTTACATCGACGGCGTATTCCGTGCGCGCAACGGCGTTGGCTTCGGCGATCTGGGCGAGCTGGAGCGCATCGAGGTCCTTCGCGGTCCGCAAGGCACGCTGTTTGGCAAGAACACCTCTGCCGGCGTGCTGAACATCATCACCCAGGCACCCGAGTTCGAATTCGGCGGCAATGCCGAGCTTCAGGTCGGCAATTACGATCTGCGCCGCCTGTCCGGCTCCATCACCGGTCCGATCGTTGAAGACCAGCTGGCCTTCCGTTTGTTTGCGGTCACCAACCAGCGTGACGGTTTCACCACGCTGAACCTGCGTCAGGGTGGTACGAGCACGGTCAGCGAGTCCGAGAACCAGGACTATTACACTGTCCGCGGTCAGCTCCTCTGGACGCCGAGCGCGACGGTCACCGGCCGTATCATCGCCGACTTCTCCGACCGCAGCGAATTCTGCTGCTCTGCCGTGCAATGGGATTACAACCCGCAGATCGCTGCCATTGTCGGCCAGCTGGGCGGTCAGGTCCTGAGCCCGGCCAACCCGGATGCGCGTCAGGCTTTTGCCAACACGCCCTATCAGCAGGACGTCACGGACTGGGGTGTCTCGGCAGAGTTTGATGTCGATTTCGACGCCGCCACCCTGACCTCGGTCACGGCCTTCCGCCGCTGGGAGAATACCCGCACGCAGGACATCGACTATTCCGGCCTCGACATCGCTGCCCGCCTGGACGGCAATTTCACCAATCTGGAGCGTTTCAGCCAGGAATTCCGCCTGCAGGGCGTGCGTGGTCCGCTCGACTGGCTGGTCGGTGGCTTCTACTCGAACGAAGAGCTGGAACTGGGTGACGCGATCCGCTTCGGCTCGCAATGGGAACCTTTCCTCGGCATCCTGCTGACGGCGCCTTCGGGCACTCCGTCCCCGGCGGGTGTCAGCCAGACCGTGTCCAACCTGACCGGCGGCGCGGTTAACATCCCGGTCGGTTCGGCCATCACGGCTGGCTCGGGTGTCAGCGCTGACCTCTACAACCAGTCGGCCACCAGCTGGGCGCTGTTCACGCACAACACCTACCAGCTCACCGACCGTCTCGCGATCACGGGCGGCCTGCGCTATACGCGCGAGGAAAAGGACGTCACGGCGACCTTCTCCACCAATGCTCCGGCAGCGTGCGCAGCGCTTGAGGGCGCGTTTGGCCTGAACCCGGTTTCGGGCTGGATCCAGGCCGGCACGGCCGGCAGCCTGCCGGCAGCAACGATCACCGGCGGCGCAGTGGCGATTGGCAATATCTGTCTGCCGTATGCGCGTACCGGCCTCGACAATACCGGCTATGACCAGTCGCGCACGGACGAGGAATTGTCGGGCACGATCCGGGCCCAGTATGACCTGACCGACGATGTGATGGTCTATGGCGGCTTCTCGCGTGGCTTCAAGGCTGGCGGTTTCAACCTCGACCGCCAGTTCAACGGTCCGCTGACGCCGGGCGTCGGCTACACCGATGTCGACACTTCGTTTGCCCCTGAAACGATTTCGGCCTGGGAGGCCGGCTTCAAGTCGACCCTGTTCGGGAATGTGCTGCAGCTGAACGGCAACTTCTTCTACCAGGACATCGAGGACTTCCAGCTCAACACGTTCAACGGCACGGCCTTCGTGGTTGAATCGGTGGACGAGGCGCGCTCCTACGGCGCCGAGTTCGACTTCCTCTGGCTGACACCGGTGGAAGGCCTCGATATCTCGGGCGGCTATGCCTATGTCGATACCGAGTATCAGACCATCACCACCACCGACCCGCTGATCGCCGCGCTCGAAGGCCAGAACTTCTCGCTCTCGCCGGAGAACTTCTTCAACCTGGCGGTCAATTACGAGCGGGGCCTGGGCAATAACCTGATGACCCGCATGGGCCTCGATACCCGTTACGTGTCTGGCTACAACACCGGTTCGGATAACGATCCGGAGAAGTTCCAGGACTCGTTCACGGTGCTCAACGCCCGTATCGGTCTCGGCTCGGAAGACGAGCGCTGGTATGTCGAACTGTGGGGCCGCAACCTCACCGACGAGACCTACGCGCAAGTCGCATTTGACGCCTTCGCGCAAGGCCGCCGTGGTACCGCTGGCGCTGATGGTGGCGAGTGGACGCAGCCGCGCAACACGGCCAGCTACGCCGCCTTCCTGGGTGCCCCGCGCACCTATGGCATCACGCTGCGCTCGCGCTTCTAGGCGCTGTCAAAGCTGAAAACGGCAAGGGGCCGGAGCCATGCTCCGGCCCTTTTTCGTGCAGTCTAGCTGAACGCGAAGGGCGAAACGGGCCGGGTGTGCGGCTCGACCTTCAACGTGCGCTGCAAGGGCGGATAGGCGCGCTGTGCGCAATCGCGCCGTTCGCATAGGCGGCAGGTCAGGCCGACCGGAATAGGGGCAGGCGCGCTATCGCCAAGGCCCAGCCGCGCGGCGTGCTGCGCCTCGCATCCCAGAACAACGGCCTGAAGGGCGGCGCCGCCGCCGGGCAAGGGGCGGGCGACAGCCCGCGTCCGCGACACATACCGGGTGCCATCCGGCAGTTCGACCCAGTGCGTCAGTGTCCGTTCCGGCAGGCGAAAGGCATCGTGCACCGGCCAGCGCGGACATCCGCCGCCCGCCCGCGCGAACGGGATCACCCCGCCGCCGAACCGCTTGGTGACATTGCCCGCCGGATCAATGCGCATCAGGAAGAAGGGAACGCCGCGCCGCGTCGGACGGTTCAGCGTGGTCAGGCGGTGAGCGGCCTGCTCATAGCTCACCGCAAAGCGGTGGCTGAGAGTTTCGGCGTCATGGCCCGCCGCCTCGGCGCTCTGGTGAAAGGTGTCATAGGGCATCAGCACGGCAGCCGCAGTGTAACCGGCAAGGTTGGCCCGGTAGAGGCGCGCTGCAACCGGATCGGGCAGGGCGGCGCGCGCCGTTGAGGCGTCAAGAATATCTGCGCAGTCGAGAAGCACTGCCGTCAGCGCGGTCTGGAAGTCGCGCCCGGCCGGCGAGAGCACCTCCGACAGGAGCAGCTTGCGGGCGTGAAAGTCAAAGCGCCGCAATGTGCCGCCCATCACCGTGTCGTCATAGACCCGCACCGCTGCGCCATGCTGGCGGCGCAGATGATCGTGCAAGCCTTGCGTGCGGCCAAGCTCATCGAGGCGCGCCGCCTCACGCAGCGCATCTGCGGCCTCTTCCAGCTGGGGAAAATGGTTCTGCGCGGCGTCGAGCGCGTCGCGCACCGCCTCAAGCGGCAGAAGCGAGCCTGTGCCCGCCACATTGCCGTCAGCAAGACGGGCGGCGAGCTCCGCCGCATTGGCACTGGCATCGCGATAGGCATGGAATAGGCGCGCCATCGCCTCTGCGGCGCGCGGGTGGGCATCGGCCAGCTCACGCACGTCGCGCGCATCAAGATCACTGCCCTTCAGGACGGGATCGCCCAGCGCTTCGCCAAGATCACTCAGGGTCTGGCGGTCCGACTCGGCAGCAAAGCTGCGCACATCGACATCATGGCTTTCCGCCAGCGCCAGCAGCACCCGCGCGGTCACAGGGCGCTGATTGCGCTCCAGCAGTGTCAGATAGCTCGCCGATATGCCCAGCGTTTCGGCAAATTCAGCCTGTGACAGGTCAAGCTCACGCCTCAGACGGCGCAGGCGTGCGCCGGCAAAGAGCTTTTCCTGCTGCGATGCGTCCATGATCGTGATTCCCAATTGTATGAAAAATTACAATCATACAAATCATAATGCATCAATAGCATACACACATTCCCCTTTTATATGGGTAATTTCCACGCATCCAGATCGCCTCGGTGTATGAAACTCACAAGTTCTTGCTTGAGGAGGTCCGTGATGACCAGCTTTTACGATCTTGTTCCTGCCGCCGTGCCGGGCCGCTTTGACGGTATCGAGCGCAACTACACCCCTGATGAGGTCGTGCGCCTGCGTGGATCGGTGCAGATCAGCCATACGCTGGCCGAGCGCGGCGCGGCCCGCCTCTGGCAGTTGCTCAATTCCGAGCCCTACATCAATGCGCTGGGCGCCCTTTCGGGCAATCAGGCAATGCAGATGGTTCGCGCGGGCCTGAAAGCCATCTATCTGTCGGGCTGGCAGGTGGCTGCTGATGCCAATACGGCGGGCGCCATGTACCCTGACCAGTCGCTTTACCCGGCCAATTCCGCCCCGGAGCTGGCCCGCAAGATCAACCGCACGCTCCAGCGTGCCGACCAGATCGAGGTTTCGGAAAACGGCAAGGCGAGCCGGGACTGGTTTGCCCCGATCGTGGCCGACGCCGAGGCCGGCTTTGGCGGTACGCTGAACTGCTTCGAGATCATGAAAGCCTTTATCGAGGCGGGCGCAGCGGGCGTTCACTTCGAGGACCAGGTAGCTGCCGAGAAGAAGTGCGGGCATCTGGGCGGCAAGGTGCTGATCCCGACCAGCCAGCATGAGCGCAATCTAAATGCGGCGCGCCTTGCGGCCGACATCATGGGGGTGCCAACCCTGACGGTCGCGCGCACCGATGCGGAGAGCGCAACGCTTATCAATTCCGATATTGACGAGCGCGACCACGAATTCATCGATTTCGATGCCGGCCGTACGGCGGAAGGCTTCTTCCGCCTGAAGAGCGGGGTCGGCGTCGAGCACTGCATCAAGCGCGGGCTCGCCTACGCCAAGGTGGCCGATCTTTTGTGGTGGGAAACCTCCAAGCCGAACCTAGAAGAGGCCAAGCGCTTTGCCGAAGCGATCCAGAAAGAATATCCCGGCAAGATGATGGCGTATAACTGCTCGCCCTCCTTCAACTGGGAAGCCAATCTCGACAAGGCGACGATCGAGACCTACCAGCGCGAGCTGGGCGCCATGGGTTACAAGTTCCAGTTCGTCACGCTGGCGGGCTTCCACCAGCTCAACTTCGGCATGTTCGAGCTGGCGCGGGGCTATCGCGACCGCGGCATGGGCGCCTATTCCGAGCTGCAGCAGGCCGAGTTTGCCGCCGAGAAGGACGGATACACGGCGACGCGTCACCAGCGCGAGGTTGGCACCGGCTATTTCGACAAGGTGAACCTCACCCTTTCGGGCGGCAACGCGTCAACCACGGCCATGGGCGAAAGCACCGAGACCGCGCAGTTCAAGGCGACGGCGGCGGAATAGGTCCATTCCTCTCCCGCACGCGGGGAAGGAAGCCGTATCACCATCTCGCGTTTCACCGGCGCAAGCCGGTGCCCAGCAAATTTTCTGGATCCCGGCTTTCGCCGGGAAAACGCTGAAAAAGGCCACGAATCGTGATGCCCCACCACACTGCCGATCTGTGTGATGCCTTTCCCGATCAGGTGCGTGTTCTCGCGCCGCTCTTCACTCATTTCGGCGGGCGGCGCGAGTTTGCCGGCCCGGTCGAGACCATACTCGCCTATGAAGACAACTCGCGGGTACGCGAAGCCGTCAGCGAGCCGGGGCAGGGGCGCGTTCTCGTAATCGATGGCGGAGCCTCCGTGCGCCGGTCCATGGTTGGCGGTGATCTGGGCAAACTCGCCGCCCGGAATGGCTGGGCAGGCATTCTGGTTCACGGCGCAGTACGCGATGTCCATGAGCTTGAGGCCACTCCGCTGGGCGTGCTGGCTCTGGGCCTCATTCCGCGCAAGACGGAGAAACGTGGCCTTGGCACGCGCGGAATATCGGTCAGCTTTGCCGGGGTGACATTTGCGCCGGGAAACTGGCTTTATGCTGATCGGGACGGGGTTGTTGTATCCGCGGGGGAGCTGCGAACCTGATTGGGGTCCCCGCTTAGGGCGCAGAAACCCCGGCTTGTCTCATCGGGCCTCTCCACCGGATTTCCGGGCTTGACCCGCGATCCAGACTTTCAAAGCAAGCAGACGACCAGGAAATGCACATGACAGCACATGCCAACACCGCGCCGGAAGGTGTCACCATCAAGGGCGCCATGCGCCCCGGCTATGAGACGATACTGACAGGCGAGGCGCTGGCCCTGCTGGCCGACATCCATCGCCGGTTCAACGCCGAGCGCAAGGCGCTGATGGCGGCGCGTATCGCACGCCAGAAGCGGCTGGATGCTGGCGAGGAAACTCTGGGTTTTCGCTCCGACACGGCCGCGATCCGCGCTGGTGACTGGACCGTCCCCGCTGCACCGGCAGACCTGGCCGACCGCAGGGTGGAGATTACGGGTCCGGTTGATCGCAAGATGATCATCAACGCGCTCAATTGCGGCGCGAAATGCTTCATGGCCGATTTCGAGGATGCCTCGACGCCGTCTTGGTCCAACATGATGGAAGGCCAGATAAACCTGCGCGACGCCGTTCACGGTCAGATCGACTATACCGATGCCGACAGTGGCAAGGCCTATGCGCTGAAGAAGGACCATGCGGTCCTCATCGTGCGGGCACGCGGCCTGCACCTCGATGAAGCCCATATCGAGATTGATGGCGAGCCGATGGGCGGCGGATTTGCCGATTTCGCGCTATACCTGCTGCACAATCACGCCCGGCTGAAAGCGAACGGGACAGGGCCGTATTTCTACCTGCCCAAGCTGGAAACGATGGAAGAGGCGCGCCTCTGGTCTCTGGTCATCCGCCATTGCGAGAGCGTGCTGGGCCTGCCGTGCGGTACGGTGCGCGTCACCGTCCTGATCGAGACCATCCCGGCCACGTTCGAGCTGGACGAGATTCTCTACGCCCTGCGCGAGAATATCACGGCGCTCAATGCCGGGCGCTGGGACTATATCTTCAGCTATATCAAGCGGCAGAAAACCAATCCGGCTGCCGTGCTGCCGGATCGCGGCCAGGTGACGATGACCGTGCCCTTCATGGCGGAATACGCAAAGCGCGTGATCGCCGTCTGTCACCGGCGCGGTGCTCACGCCATGGGCGGGATGAGCGCTTTCATTCCGGTCAAGGGTGATGATGCGGCGAACGAGGCTGCGATCGCCAAGGTGAAGGCCGACAAGACGCGCGAGGCCAGCATCGGTCATGACGGGGCCTGGGTCGCTCACCCCGCCCTGGTGCCGGTCGCCATGGAGGCCTTCGATGCGGTGATGAGCGGACCGAACCAGCTGTCGAAAATTCCGGATGTGAAAGAGGACGCCGCTGCGCTTCTCACTGCGCCTGAAGGCACGGTCACCCACGCCGGGGTCACTGGCAATGCCGATGTCGCCATCCGCTATATCGCCTCCTGGCTGCAGGGGCGGGGCGCAGCGCCGATCCATAACCTGATGGAAGACGCCGCTACCGCCGAGATCAGCCGGGCTCAGCTCTGGCAGTGGCGCACGCACGGTGTGAAAACAGCTGAAGGCCGCGTCGTCGATGCGGGCTATGTGCGCGAGGTCATAGCCGCAGCCGCAAGCACCATTCGCGCCGAGCTGGGCGATAATGCCTGGACCAGCGGAAGGTTTGACGAGGCGACTGACATACTGACCGCTCTGGCTCTGGATGAGGGTTTTGAGGAGTTCCTCACCTTGCCCGCATACGCGAAAATTCGTGAGCAGACCTGATCACGATCCCGCATTGCCCCTAAATCCCGCCACGAAACCGCGCTAGGCTGGTCCCCATGGATCGTTTTGCGCTTCTGATTCGCCATCGCGGCCTGCTGATCGCAGCGGGCGTGTTCCTCCTGTTCGGCATCTGGGCGGTGTATCTCTCGCCCTGGTCTGCAAGGGCGCTGGAGGCGCGGCTGGAACAGGCGGCCGCCAGCGCGCTGGAGCGTGTGGGCGAACAAGGCTGGGCCAGCGTGGAAATGCGCGGCCAGCGCGCCGTGATTTCGGGCTTTGCTCCGTCAGAGGACGCGCGTGCCCGCGCTGTGCGCGCCGTGCGCCAGGCGGACTGGTCGGGCGGGGTGGTGGCCGGCGGCATTACACGCATCACCGACGAAACGCGCCTTGCCCTGCCGGAGGCAGGTCTTGCCATCCGTGCCGACTATGAAGGCGAGGTTCTTGTGGTACGCGGCTTTGCGCCCGACCCTGGCGCTGCTGAACGCGTGGCCCGTATTGCCGGGGCGCTCAGCCCGGAAGCCGACGTGTTTCTGGAAGAATCTGCAGGACAGATACCCGATGGCTGGGAAGCTGCCGTACGCCTGTTGCTGGGTGAGCTGGTAAGGCTTGAACAGGGCACGGCCTTCCTGCTCGACGAGGGCGTGGCGCTGGCAGGGTTCGCGTCAAGCGCCCAGACGGGCGAGAGCGTTGCTGGCGGCTTGCGCTCGGTGCCTGCGCCCTTCGGGTCGGCATCCCATATCCGGGCGGGGCGCGAGATTTATTCGGTGCCGCTACGATCGGTCGCCTTGTGCGACCTGCTCGTGCAGGCAACGCTGGGTCCGCACGGCAGCGCACTGGAAGCGCGGCTTCCACTGTCGGACCTGTCGGCGGAGGCACTGGCGGAGGCCGGTTCGGCCTTTTCCCATTGCGCGGCGGGTGAGCTAGTGATCACGACACCCGCGCGATCCGGTGCTGCGGTAGCCGAGGCGCTGATCGGGCCGCTCGTCTCGGGCGGCGCAGAACCGGAGCGCATTCTGGTGCGGGCCAGCGGACCGGCAGGACAATACGCAATTGCACTTGAAGTGCTCGCGCGCAGCGAGCGCCGCGCCGCGCAAGCAGGCTGAGGAATGAAACCATGATGTGGTTGATGTGGCATATGTGGGTGATGCTGGCGCTGTCCGCGCTGATTGGCGGCGTCATTGGATGGATATTGCGTGGCGCGCGCCCCGACGGCCCGTTGCGCCTGCCCCCTCGCGATAAGCCCGTCACAGCTGAGCCTGTACCGTCCGAGCCGGCCCGGCCTGCACCATCACCTGAACCAGCCCGCACCGAGACGCCTGCGCCAGCACTGGAGGCTGCAAAGGCAGGGGCATCAGGTGAGGCGGGGCCGGACGATCTGACCCGCATCAAGGGCTTGGGCCCGAAAGCGGAAAGCACGCTGGCCGAGGCAGGCGTGTTTCACTTCCGCCAGATTGCCGGGTGGAGCGCTGCCGATATCGAGAAATTTGACGCACTGCTCAATGCGCGCGGACGCATCATGCGCGAGGACTGGGTGGGGCAGGCGAAAGCGCTGGCGAAAGGCTAGGGCACACCTAGTCGAAACGCGTTTTCGTCCATAGGGCGATC
>NZ_JBQLZR010000135.1:4182-17931 GCF_052168375.1 Glycocaulis sp. | reverse complement strand
CGATCAGCGTATAGCCCGGCCGGCGCACGGACAGGTCAGAGGCCGACATCCGCGTTGGGACCGGTCCCGCCTTCTTCGTTGTCGGCGCCATAGCTGTAAACACGCCCGCGGTCATTGGGCGATTGCGGCGCGCGGTAGCGATAGGGGTTGCCCCACGGGTCCGCTGGCAGGCCGCTATCGAGATAGGGGCCGTTCCAGACGCGCTCGAGGCTCTCGGACGGCTCGACGAGAAGGTTCAGGCCTTCGGCATCTGTCGGGTAGCGGCCGATATCGAGACGCATCGTGTCCAGCGACGTTTCCAGCATCCGGATCTGGGTCGCGGCTGCCGTGGTGCGCGAATTGTCGAGCTGCGAGAACAGGCGCGGCGCCACAAGCGTCGCCAGAACCGCGATGATCGCGACGGCGACGAGGATCTCCATCAGCGAATAGCCGGGCCGGCGCCGGGTGAGCCGCCGCTCTATCGCCTTGCGAACTTGAATCCCTGTAAACACTGTTCGTAAATCCTGCTGCAAAGCCTTATCGAGACAGCCATACCATAGCATCGCGGGTCAAGGGGAACATCATGCTGCAAAATCTGCTACGGCGCTTCGGCGGCCAGACAGCCCCGTCAGACGCCGCAGGCGCAGACGCGGATGTTGCCGCGCTGAACCCCGGAGACCATCACTATCGCGCCTATGTCGGCCCGGTGGAGCGCTTCGGCCCGGTATCACTCCTGCAATTCAGCCTGATGACGGCGCTGGGCCTCGATGAGAACGACCGGGTGCTCGATTTCGGGTGTGGCTCGCTGCGCCTTGGCCGCCTGCTGATGCCGTTCCTGCGCCCCGGCCTCTATCACGGTATCGATCCGAATACCTGGCTGATGGAGGAGGGCCTGCGCCGCGAGGCCGGCATGGACATAAAGACCTTGAAACGCCCGGCATTCTCCGGTGATGGCAGCTTCAACTGTGATGTTTTCGGTGTGCCGTTCGACTTCATCATGGCGCAGTCCATCATCACCCATTCGGGCGCGGAAGATACCGAACGGTTTCTGGCCAGCGCCGCACGCGCGCTCGCCGATGATGGCGTGGTGATGCTCAGCTATTTCCAGAACGCGGCCGGTGATGACAGCCTGCCGATGGAAAAATGGACCTATCCGGGCTGCGTCAGCTATCCGCTGGACTGGCTGAACATGGTGTGTTCGGCCTACGGGCTGATCTGGCGCGATGTAGACTGGTATCATCCGGGCGCACGCTGGGCGCTCGTGGCCAGGGACGAGCGGCGCCTGCCGCCTGCCGGCCAGCCGCTCTATACCAATGGCCACCCGATGGAGCGCTGGCGCGCGGGCCGCTAGATCGCGATATCGTACATGCTGGTCATGGCAAGCACGAGGCCAACCACGATGGCCCCGATCACGCCTGCAATGAAGACGATGGCCAGCGGTTCGGCCAGGGCCGTCACCTGCTTGGCGCGATTGCGCGAGTCGTCTTCGTAGATCCCCGCCAGGAAGAGCAGCATCTCGTCCAGACTGGCCGAACTGCGCCCTGTCTTGATGAGGTTCAGGCTCATCGCGTCAAAATCGGTATGGGTGCGCAGAGCCACATCAATGGCATCGCCGGAGCGGATGGCGCGCCGTGCCTCCTGCAGGCCGATACGCCGGGTGCGCGAGGACACCGCCGACTCGGCTAGCTGCAAGGCCTCGACAAGGCCTGAACCGCCCGACAGCGCCGTGCCGGTAATACGCGCCCAGCGGGCAATGTCGGAGGCGCGCAGGAAGGTGGAAATGACCGGCACGGATTCCAGCAACCGGTAGCCCGCAGCCCGCGCCGCAGGATTGCGCAGCAGCATGACAATGGCGAGCACGGCGAGTCCGGCAATCACCGCCACCGCAAGCGCGTTTTCGCGCAAGAGCAGGCTCGTCTCGATAAGCCAGCGCGAGAAAGCTGGCATGGCCGAGCGGTCATCGCCGATGAGGGTGGCAAAGCGTGGCACGACGAACATGAAGATGAAGATGATGGCGGTCAGGCCTGCAAAAGCGAGAAAGGCCGGATAGGCAAGCGCATTGCGCACCTCGGCGGCGGCTTTCAGATCCTGCTCCATCTGGGCGGCAATGTCATTGAGCGCGCGGGCCTGCTGGCCTGTGGTTTCGCCCAGCTCGACAAGGCGCGGGGCATAAGAGGGCAGGCGCGGCATGTGACGCATCATCGCCTCGGAAAGGCGTGCGCCGGAACGCAGATCGCGCCGGATATTCTCCCCCTCCATGGCAAGTTCGCGGCAGGTTTCGTCGGCGATCAGCGAATCGATGGCAGGCAGGAGCGCGGTGCCGGCCCGGATCAGCACGGCGAGCTGGCGGATGAAGCGCTGGCGGTCGGCCGGGCGCGCCCGGTTGCGGGTGAACTTGCGCGCATCGGGGCGCACTTCTGTCAGCTCGAAGGGCGCAATAGACTGGTTTTCCAGCTGTTTTTGCGCATCCACACTGTCGAGCGCGGCAATGCGCCCCTCTACCGTCACACCGGCAGGATCGAGGCCGCGATAGCGGAATGTGGCCATGGAGACGCTCTCCCTGTCCTTGCCGGACTATTCCGCCGAGGCGCGCACAGGCGCGCGGGTGTGGGCGGCGGCACCGAACACGCGCAGGACTTCCGACAGCGTCGTGCGCCCCAGCGCCGCCTTGGCCAGCGCATCCTCATACATGGTGATATAGCCGTCCTGGCGGGCCGCGGAGAGCAGGTCCGCCTCGGTCGCGCGGTTATTGACCGCTTCGCGCATGGCACCGGTGAGGCGGGCGACTTCATAGACGGCGATGCGCCCCAGATAGCCCTGGTCGGCGCAGTGATGACAGCCCTCGGCCTCGACCCAGTTCGCCGCGCCCATGTCCACCGGCAGGCGCGCGCCAGCGGCGCGGGCGGCGTTCAGGCGGCGTTCGCCCTCAAGGCGCGATTCGATATCGGCAGGCTTGGCACAGTGCGGGCAGACCTGGCGCACAAGGCGCTGGCCCATCAGGCCGCGCAGGGAGGCCGAGACGAGGAAGGGCTCGATGCCCAGATCGACAAGGCGTTCCACCGCCGACAGGGCCGAATTGGTGTGCAGGGTGGAAAAGACAAGGTGGCCGGTCAGCGCAGCCTGCGTGGCGATGGCGGCGGTCTCGCCGTCGCGGATCTCGCCGATCATGATGATGTCGGGGTCCTGACGCAGTATGGCGCGCAAGCCCCTAGCAAAGGTGTAGCCGATATCGGCGCGGGCCTGCACCTGCGTCACGCCGTCGATATCGTACTCGACCGGGTCCTCGATGGTGATGATCTTGCGCGCGCCGTCATTGACCAGTTCAAGGCCGCGATAGAGCGTCGTGGACTTGCCCGAACCGGTCGGGCCGGTGACGAGTATCACGCCATTGCGCTCCTCGAGAAGGTCACGGAAAACCTCCATGGAGCGCCCCGTCAGCCCGAGGCCCTCAAGGCTAGGCAGGCTCTGCTGCTTGCGCAGGAGGCGCAGCACCAGCGATTCGCCCCACGCTCCCGGCAGGGATGAGACGCGCAGGTCAATGTCCTGCCCGGCAAAGCGCACGGACTGGCGGCCGTCCTGCGGCAGGCGGCGCTCGGCAATGTCCATGGCGGAAAGGAGCTTGATCCGGCTGGCGACGGCATCGAAGCGGGCGCGCGGCAGGGTCTGGACCTCGCGCAGCACCCCGTCAATGCGGAAGCGGATCTGGAAATGGTGCTCGAACGGCTCGACATGGATGTCGGAGGCGCGCTGGCGCAGCGCGTCCTCGAACACGCCATTGACGAAGTCGATGACGGGCGCTTCCTCGGCCAGCTCGCGCAGGCGGGCGGCATCATCGCCCATCCATTCGTCTGCCGCGCCTTCGGAGCGGGCGAGCGCAAGGGCAGAATCGAGAAGCCGGTTGGAGCCGAGATAGTAGACAGACGCCCCGTCCCACACGCGCTCCAGTGCCTCGCGCAAGGGCGCGCTCAGCGGATCGCGGGTGAAGATGTGCAAGATATCGGCGCCGCCGGCCCCGGCCCCGTCCGGGCTTTCAAACCAGATCACGCATTCATGCGCGAGAAGCCAGCGCAACGACAGGTTCAGGCGGGCGCCGGCCTCCAGATAGGCGGCAGCTTCATTGGGAAGCTGGTGCGCGGCGAGGATGGCGAGATCGAGCTGGCGCGAGAGCGCAGCCAGCAACACTTCTTCGGAAACCGCGCCAAGGCGCATCAGGGCCTGACCGAAAAGACCGCCCACCTCCTCCTGGAAGCGCAGGGCTGCATCGACATCGCGCTGCGTCAGCGCGCCGTCCTCCAGCAGAATTTCCCCGATGCGGCGATGATCCATGATGGGTCCCTTTGCCGGTCCGCCAGACACTGGCAGGCCTTGCGCAATCCTCATGCCACATCATGGCCTGTGCGGCCAGAGATGGGAATTGACAAGAGACAGGCAGGACGCGGCTCTGCTTGCGCCTCGTCGGCACAAAGAAAGGGCGGCCAGAGGCCGCCCTTTCCCGAAGTCCACTGAGACCAGAGGTCCTAGTTGAACGCTGCGACCGCGTTGGTGCGGAGGGCGTTTTCTTCCGGCGCCGGAGCCAGGGTGCCGTTCGGCGCCTGGACAAAGCGCTGGGTGTTGATCGGCGAAGCCGGGGCCAGGTCGAAGACCCAGACGACGTCAGCGCGGCCGAAATTGCCCGCGATTTGCGACAGGTTCAGCGAGGTGGTGATGACTTCACCGCCGGCCGAACGGGTCACGGCGCCAGCCGGAACCGTGTATTCACCGTTGAACGACGCGCCGTTGGTGGCGTTGCTCAGGATGAAGCGGATGCCCGGAACCGAAGCCGGAACGCCCGTGTGACGGAAGACCGAGATGGCCGAAGTGGTGGTGCCGTCACCAACCCAGGTGAAGGCCTGGGTTTGCTGGCCCTGACGGGAAAGGCGCACAACCGGTACAGGCGGGTAAGTGCGCGGTGCAATTCCTGACGCCGTGGTGAAAGTGACCGTTGGCTGGATGGAGATGGTCTGGCTCTGGATCGGCGCGCCAGGAAAAGCGCTGGCAACACTCACCGACGGGCTGAAGATGACAGTTCCCAAATTCACGAACCCCGTGATGTCGACGGCGTTAGCCACACCAAAAAGGGTGCCATTGAACGTCGAGGCAGCGATACTGAGACCAGCCGGTTCCGGTGGGACCAGCGACACAGTCGCCGAACTGGCCAGCCCGGCCATCGTTGTGCCCGTAAGATCGGCGAATACCGCCACGGCGTTACCATTCACCCGCGCACCACCGGAGAAGATGGTAAAGTTAATGCCAGCCGGTACTCCCAGATTGTCGTAGGGCGTTGCCCCGCCGAAAAGAATGGGCTGAACAGGCAGCGGTGTCGGCCCACCAAAATCGATGCCTGGTACCTGCTGGATGAAGGCACCGTGGGTGCCCGAGCTGGTCGTGCCGGACCCGCCATTGATGGCTGAGCCGTCCAGCTGGCGCGTCAGGCCTGTAGTGAAATTGGCGTTGGCTGCAGTGAGTTGCACGCCATTGGCTGATGAGAAGTTCAGGCGCCGGCCACAGGCTGCGATATTGGCAACGGTAAAGGACACGCTGGAACTGCCCACCGTGCCACCAGCGGTGACGGTGATATCACCGGCAAGACAGCCCGCTGTTGCGGCCGGGGCCGCTTCGAGGGGTGCAGCAGCCACCTGCGGTACGGCACGGCCTGTGAGGGCCGTTGCGTTGACCGCTGAAGAAAACACCGTGTTCTGCAAATTGATTGTGAAGGTCGCCGCGCCCGGATTGTCCCACTGGACGCGGTTCGCGCCGGTATCCGTCCTCGCCCCGTCGATGTTGATGTTCAGCGTGGCAGAATTTTGCCCGGCGATAGGAAACTCGCTGGCAAGGAAATAGCGTCCAGCCGCAGTGGGATTCGCTCCTTCCAGAATAATGGTATTTGTACTGGCAGACCCGTATTGCGTTGTCTGGATGTACTGGGCCGACGCGGCTCCAGAAAGAAGGGCCGCAATTGCTGCGCCCATAATGAGTTGACCTGACTTCATGATTTCCGATTTCCCCGATAATCCCTGATTTCAGATTCATTAGACGGGAGAAATACAGGCCAGTCAAAAAAGAAAGGGCGGCCAGAGGCCGCCCTTTCCCGAAGTCCACTGAGACCAGAGGTCCTAGTTGAACGCTGCGACCGCGTTGGTGCGGAGGGCGTTTTCTTCCGGCGCCGGAGCCAGGGTGCCGTTCGGCGCCTGGACAAAGCGCTGGGTGTTGATCGGCGAAGCCGGGGCCAGGTCGAAGACCCAGACGACGTCAGCGCGGCCGAAATTGCCCGCGATTTGCGACAGGTTCAGCGAGGTGGTGATGACTTCACCGCCGGCCGAACGGGTCACGGCGCCAGCCGGAACCGTGTATTCACCGTTGAACGACGCGCCGTTGGTGGCGTTGCTCAGGATGAAGCGGATGCCCGGAACCGAAGCCGGAACGCCCGTGTGACGGAAGACCGAGATGGCCGAAGTGGTGGTGCCGTCACCAACCCAGGTGAAGGCCTGGGTTTGCTGGCCCTGACGGGTCAGACGGCCAACCGTTTGCGCGCTGTAGGTCTGAGCCGCAAAGCCCGAAGCCGCAGCGAAGGTCACAGCCGGTTGAACAGCGACGTTCTGGGTCTGGATGGCACCAGCCGGAACCGACGGGTTCACGACAACCGTGAGGTTCGTCACGCCGGGGGTGTTAACCGTGCCGACAATGCTCGACGAGTTGGTCGCGCCGAACGGGTTACCACCGATCGTGGAGTTGGTGATGCTCAGGCCGGTCGTGCTTTGCAGAACGAGCGAAGCCGTAGCAGCCGAAGCCACGACGCCAACGCCAGCACCGGTCAGGTCGGAGTTGACCGCAACCGGGGTCACGCCAACCAGGTTCGAGCCGTTACGCACGACGAGGTCGAACGGAGCAGACGGAGCGCCCATCGTGGTGTAGGTCGGGGCGGCCAGCAGGATCGGACGGATCGGCAGCGGCGCGGTGGCGCCGAAGCTGATGCCCGGGAGTTGCTGGATGAAGGCGCCGTTGGTGGCCGAGTTGGTCGTGCCAGCGCCGCCATTGATCGACGAGCCATCGAGCTGACGGATCAGGGTGGTGTTGAAGTTCGCGTTGGTGGCGTTCAGCTGCACGCCGTTGGCCGACACGAAGTTCAGGTTCTGGTTGCAAGCCGCGACGTTCGCGATCGAGAACGCAACCGAGGCGCTGCCCACGGTGCCGCCCGAAGCGACGGTGATGTCACCAGCCAGGCAGCCAGCAGCTGCACCCGCCGCCGTCAGGGCGGTGGAGTTCACGGCCGACGAGAACACGGCGTTTTGCAGGGTCACCGTGAAGGTGGCCGCACCCGGGTTGTTCCACTGAGCGGCAGTGGCGCCAGCAGCGGCGATACCGATCGTCAGGGTGGCCGAGTTCAGCGACGCAATGTTGCGCTCAGAAGCGATGAAGTAGCGCTGGGCCAGCGTGTTGGTCTGCGTGGTAACAGCCGCGCCGTACTGGGTGTTGTGGGTGTACTGGGCCGAAGCAGCACCGCCGAGAACGGCAGCAGCAGCAACGCCAGCCAGAAGGTGAGCAAGTTTCATAATTCGGGTTCCCCCTAAGTGGTTTACAGCCATGGCTGTTCAGCGCGCATGGCCCCTGAAGACACTGGCGCCTGCAGAGCGCCGGTTTGGACGCCCCCTCAGAAGTTCCAAAGAGCGCCGAACGGGCATCACTTAAAGCCTCGCTCACACACGCGTCAATCCAAAAGTGCCTGCAAACTGGCATGATTATGCACGCGCGCGGGGTGTGCGGGCACAATGTGTTGCGCTTGTGCCACGCACGCAGAATAGAAGAGTGCGCGGGTGCACGCTAGCGCTGCAAGGGCGCCTCTCTTGCGGTCGCGAAGCCCTTGCTATATCGCACCCACCGGCCGGATGCACGCCACGTTTTGATTGGAGATGGATGCAATGGCTCAAGGATTTCGCGATTATCTACTGGAGGGAAACACCGATGAAGCTGGAACGTTTGAAAGCCCTGGCCGCCGGTTCGGCCATCCTGCTGGCATTGACGGCCTGTGAGGCAGGTGCGGACGCCCGCACCGGGTCTGAGCAGCAAGATGTCGCGCAACAGGACGCCCCGGCAGCGGCTGAAGGCGCAACGCCAGCCCTTGCCATGTCCTTTGACGAGCTGCCCGAAGCCGAGCGCAATGCCCGCCAGGCGCTGGGTGAGGAAATCGTGCGCCAGACCGCGCCGGAGGACTTCCTGTCCGCCATCGAGCAGAACATCGTGGATGGCGTTAAGCTGAGCATCCCGATGAACTATCAGGACCTCACCGAGGAAGAGCAGGCGCAGATCGACGCGCTGGCGCCGCAAGTGGCCAGCCAGTACGGCCCGGATGTGCTGCCCCGGCTTGGCCGCGTCTATGCCAGCCTGTTCACGGTCGAGGAAATGGAAGCCATTGTCGGCTTCCTGCAAAGCGAGGCCGGGCAGAAATACCGCGCGCTCGCCGTAGAGGCGAATGCCGGGATCGGCGAGGTGCTGCAGAATGTCGTCGGCGGCGTCCAGAACGACGTGATGCGCGAAGTGCGCCCGGAGGCCTTTGGTCTGCCTGCCCAGGACGGCGAAGAGCCGTCAGAAGACGGCGCAGCCGATATCGACCTGACCGAAGAGAGCGCGGGCGAATAATCCGCCAGGGATGATGCCGGGGCGGCAAGTCCGCCCCGGCGCATCCGGCCCTGACCGGCCTGCGAACAGGCGCCCGACGCCTTTGCCAATCCTGACAATTTTCCGTTTTTGACATTTTTGTGCAGGCTGGCCTTGCGGTGGGGTGGCCCGCCCCGCAATCTCCGGTAACCTGCATTGCCTTTCGCCGGACCCGACAGTCGGCGGCCCTCCCTCTGGCATTCCTTGTATATTCAGGATCCCTTGCCATGCCGCGCAAACCTGCCCCCGCCTCCGACGACGCTGCGAAGCCCGCAACACCCGCCCGCCGCAAGCCTGCTGCAAAGCCCGCTAGTGCGCCCAGGGCGGCAAAGCCCACCGCAAAGGGGGAGCGCACCTGCGTTCTGGTGCTGGGGATGCACCGTTCGGGCACTAGCGCCTTCACGCGCGTGCTGAACCTTCTGGGCTGTCAGGTGCCGGCCTCGCTGATGGCGGCCAATGCCAATAATCCCACCGGCTACTGGGAATCGGTGCGCATCTTCCAGCTCAATACCCGGCTTCTGGCCTCTGCCGGATCGGCCTGGGATGACTGGCTGGAATTTCCAGAAAGCTGGTATCGCTCGCCGCCTGCGAAATCCTTCCTCGGCGAGGCGCAGGAGCTTCTGTCCGAAGAGTTCGGCGAAAACGGCTTCTATGCGCTCAAAGACCCGCGCCTGTGCCGCATCCTGCCCTTCTGGCTGGATGTGCTCAAAGCGCAGAACACGCGCGCCGTGGCCGTGGTGCCGCTGCGCCATCCGCTGGAAGTTGCCGGCTCCATGCAGCGCCGGGACGGGTTTGACCCCGCCTATGGCGCGCTGCTCTGGCTGCGCCATGTGCTGGACGGGGAACGGCTGAGCCGCGGGCTGACGCGCGTCTTCGTCACCTATGACGATCTGCTGGCCGACTGGCAAAGCGTGATCGCGCGCACAGAATCAGCCTTCGGCTTCTCCTGGCCCGGCAATGGTCCGGCGGCACGCAGCGCCATTTCCAGCTATTTGAGCGACGGCCACCGCCATCACGCGATTGCAGACGATGCGCTCGATACCCACCCCACCCTGCCCGCCTGGGTGGGAGAGGCCTATCGCATCCTGACGCGCTGGGCGCGCGAGGGCGAGACGGCAGCCGACTTTGCCCGCCTTGACGCGATCCGCGCCGAGATGGACGAGGCCGCGCGCGTGTTCGGCGGCATCATTGCCAGCGGACGCGCCGCGATAGAGCGCGAAAGCGACCATCTCGAAGCGCTGGAAGACGCCGCAACGGAAAAGTCCGCCCTCGAGGCCCGCCTTGAGGACGCCAAGGCGGTCGCGCAGGAGCTGGATGATACCCGCCACATGCGCAATCTCACCGCGCGTGAACTGGCAGAGGTTCGCGCCGATCTGGAGACGGAACGCGCCGCCCATGGCGAAACGCGCGAGACGCGCGATAACGCCGCCGCACGCGTTCAGTCGCTGGAAGGCTCGCTGGCCGACACCACGGCTTTGCTCGAGGCCGAGCGCACTGCCCGCGCGGAGCTGGAAGGCCGCCTCGCCCAGACCCGCATCGAGCTGGAGAAAGCCCGCGCCATCGTGCTCTGGCTGCGCAAGGCGCTGGGCGTGTTCGTGCCGTCCAATGCCGGGATTGGCGGCGCGGTGCGCCGTCTGATGCCGCTGGCCTGGCATGATGCGCGGGCCCGCGCCCGGCTGGAACGCGCCGGCGTCTTCTCTGCCGATGAATACCGCGCGGTCAATCCGGACCTGCCCCGCCGGGGCACCGATCCGCTCGCCCACTATGTCCGCCATGGGCTGGCCGAAGGCCGCCCGGCAGGACGGCGCAAGCACGAAGGCTGAGCCTGCAAACTTCACGATGTTGGAGAATGGTAGCGGGAGAGAGACCAGCCATCCCCGATACCACCCCGCCTCATGTGCCTTATGTATCAGAGGCTTAGAAGGCTCGCCAAGAACTGTCCCCGGTTTCTTGTGGGACAGTTTGTGGGGCATTTTGCGGCAACTCGCAACGGGGAAGGCGTGTTGCCTAGGCTGGGCTATGCCGCGCCCATCCCTGAATGACCCCTCGGCTCCCGCAATGGTGGACGTAGGTTCTCTCCAGCCCCGCCCAGCGCTCCGCCTCGCTCTCTGGAGTTGGCACCGTGTTAGCCGGGCCGGACCACAGGGCCTCTATCGCGGGCCTATAGCCGCACTCCGCGCACTTGGCCTTCCTGCGCAGTCGAGAGAACAGGTCCACCGCCTCGGCGGAGGGCATCTGAGGGTCCAGCTTCATGCCTGCCCGGCGTCCGCAGCGGGGACACTCTGAGAGGGCGGCGTAGATGAACATTGCCGTCATCGTGATGTCGGTCAGGCCTAAAGGCTAAACAGATGGTCCATTTGGCTGGCAGGCCGCTGTGAACCTATGGCATCTTCGTTCATTCGAAGGTTTGATCCAGAGGGTAGCAAGATGATACGGCACGGTTTGTTAGGCACCCTACTGGGCGGCAGTTTTCCGGGTGACTATTTCGCCAACGCCGCCGCGTATTTTGCTTTTGAGCACGAGATAAAGAGTAGGCGTCGCTATCGGATCAGCCTTGCGAGTGAAAGGTTCCTCGACAGCTTAGTGTCTTACGCGGAGGGGAAAGTGAACTTACTCGACACGGAGACAACCTATTACCGCGCAGTGGTGATGTCGCCAAAGGTCCTGCAACAACAATCGAGCTGGCACTTCCGTCAGCCAAGACGATTTCCTGTTCAACCTCTTCCAGAGGAGCGAATGAAGCCTGATCCTGCGTTGGTTTCTCATGGGCGGGCCAATCCTCCCAACATCGCGAGGCTTTACCTTAGCACAGATGTTCAAACCGCAGCTTCAGAAGTTCGCGCCTACAAGGGCGCTGGCGTTAGTATTGCGGAGGTGCGCCTTGTTCGGCCCACGAAAGTAGCTGTGTTCCGCGACCTGTTACCAGACACAACGGACGGACCCGCTGGCGTAGACCTTGGCGTCTGGGCTGCTATCGGGCGGGCTTTTGCTTCGCCAGTCGCAGGCGATTTTAGAGAACGGTCCGTAGAATACGCTCCGACGCAAGTTATCGCGGAGGCATTCGAAGCTGCGGGTTTTGACGGGCTAGTCCATCAGAGCGCGGTCGCAGGCGGGCAGAATGTCGTTCTATTCGATCCCAGCATTGGCCAATTCGGAGAGCGATACGTTCAGAAGGTCGCCCGCGTTCAAGTCCACCTGCACCCTCCCAGCCCACTTCCAACGGAGTTCCCGGAAACATTGCTGACGTCCTTGCAAAGCAACCTCGAAGTCGGGACATCAAGCGAAGCCCTTTCGCCATCATCTAAGAACTCGCCGGGATAAAAAAGACAGGTAGGCGCGCTCACGCCGCCTCCAGCCTCGCCACCACGCGGCTCACGGTGTTGGCATACCAGCGCCCTCCGCCCCGTGTCTGGACCCCAGCGGCGTTGAGGGCCTCAGCGATCTCCCGGAGTGTCGCCCCGCGCTCCCTGAGAGGCTTTACGATCCCCTCGACTGTCTCTGCGAACGCATCGGCCTTGGCGCGCTTCGCGGCGTTGATCTGGGCGATGTTGCCCCTGTCACCCCCTAGCTTCACCCCGCGCGCCTTGGCGGCTGCTAGGGCCTGCTTCGTGCGAAGGGAGATGAACTCCCGCTCTTGCTCCGCCAGCGCGGCGTAGATGTGCAGGGAGAACTTGTCCGCGTAGGGCATAGAGGCCACCCGTAGGTTCACCCGTTTATCGTCCATGATGGAGGCGATGAACGAGACCTTCCGGCTGAGGCGGTCCAGCTTGGCCACTAGGAGCGTTGCCCCCCGGCTGCGCACTAGGTCTAGAGCGGCCTGTAGCTGAGGCCGGGCATCTCCCTTGCCGGACAGGATGTCCGTGAACTCCCCGATGACCTCGAAGGGGGTCTCGGCGTAGGTCTCCAGAAACAGGGCTATGTCTCTGTCCTGCGCCTCCAGCCCCAGACCGGAGCGGCCTTGCTCCTCTGTCGAGACGCGGCGGTAGATGACGAACTGGAGCATGGCTCCGGCCTCCCTCATGGCTGACTGTGAGAGGCCTTCTAGCACCGTCTGTAACGTTTTGCAATGTTGGTTGTGTTCGTTACAAAAAGGCTAGCCCTCTAGAGGGCTGGAGATGGACCCGACGTTGGGTCAATGATTACAATGGGTTGACTGCATTCTCTATCCCTCTAGGCTCCTCCTCCGCCATCGTTGGCTAAGGGGATGACCATGACACAGACGCATATCGAGACTGCGCACCGGCTGGCAGAGGCCGGGCAGAAGAACACGGCAGAGGCCATCGCCCTGCTACGGGCACTGGAGGCAGAGTCAGGCGCTATCGACGCAGCCATGGACGCTCTGGAGGGCATCAAGGCTGGGGCAGAGGAGGCACTTGTCTCCCTCGCTGCCCGGCTCCAGCCCGTAGAGGGTGCGCTCATGGCTCTGGAGGGCGCGGCTTAAGGCGTCCGCCCTGTGCGCCGCCAAGACGCTCTGAGGGGCTGACAGAGAGCCATAGGGGGGGTATCGCGCCTCTCCCCGTCTCTCAGAGGGCCTCTCAGATTTTTCCGCCGTGGTCGAAGCCCGATACAGGGCAGGCGGATACGTCAAGGAGAGCTTTCATTGGCGCACCTCTAAGAGGGCCTACAGATGGAGTGTAAGGCTCTCTCCTCCGCCGTCATTACCCAGGCTCCAGCACAGGGGCCACCCATAGTCTCACCGGGTCCCACTGCGGCTCTGCTATGGGAAGCTCTGAGTGGGTAACGGTGGAGGGGGTCTCCTCCATCATCGTCTCCCCTAGGTCCACGCTGAGACCTACTCAGGGTTCCCTAGGTCAAATCCTAGGCGCATCTCTAAGAGACAGAGCCTATGTGTATACCTAGGGGGGACCCTTCCATATACGCTACCTTTTGGATTTGCAGGGCTGACACCCTTCCGCCGTGCAGAATTGCATAGCTCTTACCGATCCCTCTGTGTCGCCTCAGGGCGGCCCTCTGAGCTATCGACGGCGGAGGAGAAACCCTCCAGCACCGCGCCCTTTGGGAGCGCCTCTCTAGCCCCTCTAGAAGCCTCTAGGAGCGCCTCTGAGGCAGGCGCTGCGG
>NZ_JBQLZR010000135.1:0-4172 GCF_052168375.1 Glycocaulis sp. | reverse complement strand
TGCCACGGCCTAGGCAGGCCTCTGAGGGCCTTCTAGGGGGCATTACTTCCGCGCTTCGATTGCCTTCCTCTCCGCCTCCAGCCTTGCGTCCCAGTCCAGCGAGTTCATGATCCCCCGCAAGCTCTCCACCGAGGTCTTATTCCCGTAGGTCCCGTAGGTCATGCCCGCATGCTTGTGACCCGCGATCTTGGCCGCTGTGGCCTCTTGCACGCCCAGTTCGTGAAGGCGGGAAAGGAGCGTGTGCCGGAAGCTGTGCAGCACCTTCTCGCGCCCCTTAAACCCTAGACCCTTCTTCAGCTCTGAGAACCTGTTGGACACGCTCTGCGTAGCCCACGGCTCTGCCACCCACGCCTTCACGTCTTCCCGCAAAGCGTCCGGGCAGGGAAGCGCGCGCTCCCCAGCGTCCGTCTTTGTGGCGTCGCGGGGGATCACAAGCCAATCGTTCTCAGGGTCATACCGCATCCCCGCAAGCTCCTTGGCCCGCTCGCCAGTGTGGAGGGCGATACGGATCACACGCGGGAGCTTCTCGCCAGCTTCCCCCGGCAGTGCCTTGGCGGTATCGAGAAGGCGCACGATTTCCTCTAGGGTCCACACGTCCCGCTTCAGTGCGCCCTTGGCAGGCTCGAAACGGATACCACTCCATATTGCAGTGTCCAAGTCGAGGTAGCTCCACAGAGCGGACAGGGCAGAGCGGTGGTTATTGACCGTCTTGCGGGCGAACCCGGACCCGTCCTCTCCGCCTTCCTCTGCGAGCCACTGAATGAATAGCCGTGCGTCCGTCCGTGTAACCTGCTGAGGCAGGGGCAGCTTGGCCTGCGCTGTGGAGAAGAACCGGCGATACTCCCGCTTCGTGCCGTCCGTGAGGCGCGCCTTGGCAAGCCATCGCTCACCAGCAACGGCTATCGGGAGATTGCCCCTGAGGGCTTCAAGCTGGTGGCGGAGGCGCTCGCCTTCTCTGGTTTCCTCGGTGAACCGGTCCAGAAGCTCCTCTGGGTCGATGCCCGCGCCGAACCGATCAATAAGCCCCTCTCGCCGCCCCCACGCCTGCGCAGCGTCGCTAAGTTCCTCAGAGAGCCTCTCAGCTACCGTGGGGGCCGCTGCGGGCAGTTCTCCTCGGTTGCGCCATTGGCGCTCCAGCTCGGCCTCAGCGAGTGTCCGTTCGATAGCGCTAGGGTCACCGACGCGGCGGATCAATTCCCACTCCCGCTCTAGGTCGGCTTTGCGGGTATCCCGTCTCCTGCGCGCCTCTTGGACATCACGGGTGCGTAAGCTCTCCTCGATCCACTCTCTGCCCGCCTTCTCGCGCACGTCGAGAGGCACCCTCATGCGGAGATACCAGACCTTGCCCCGCTGCTTCAGATAGTGGTTCATCACACGATACCTCGGCACCCTCACTCCTCGCCCTTGTGGGACAGTTTGTGGGGCAGTCCAAGAGCGAAAAGCGCTAAAGTCTCAGTGATATAAGGCCTTAGGTGAAAGTGGTAGCGGGAGAGAGACTTGAACTCTCGACCTCAGGATTATGAGTCCTGCGCTCTAACCAGCTGAGCTATCCCGCCCCTCAAGGCCTGTGCCGCAGCGCGGGTATAACCGGCCCTGCGACAGAGGCAGCGGATATACGCAAAGCCCGTGTCCGAGGCAAGCGCACGCGCTGACTTGTGGCAGACGGCCCTGCGGTCCGGCGTCCCTCGACGGTGCTCCCGCCCGGTTCCCCTCGGCCTTTTCGGCCTGCAACATGGTAAATAATCCATGAGAACCAGATGCTTATCAGCTTGTTCACTGATCGGGCGTAAAGCGGATCGATCATGGAAGCGCGCAAGCACACAAACCCTTACGAGGACGCGATAGCCCAGCACGAGCGCTTTGTGCGCCGTCTGCCGGGGGGCAGCCGGATTCAGTTCCGCATGACGGACCTTTCCGGACTGGTCGCGCAGCGCCGCGCGCTTGCCGATGCCTATTTCGTCGGCTGCGATCTCAGCGATGCCCGCCTGACCTTGTCGGACCTGACCCGCGCGACCTTCTACACCTCGGCCCTGATACGCGCCGACATGCGCGGATGCACGCTGGTCAATGCCGATCTGCGCGGATCTGCCCTTTGGGGCGTGCAGCTTTACGCCGCCAATCTGGAAGGGGCAGACCTGCGCGGGGCAGAGCTGGTGCTTTCCAGCGCGGCAAACCCGTTCCTGCGCTTTCGCCATGGATGGGAAAACTCGGCACCAGCCGGGGTCAGAACCGCTGACCTGCGCGAGTGCTCGCTGAAGAATGCCCGGCTGAACCATGCGAAGCTGGACGGTGTCGATTTTCGCGGTGCCAACCTGGCTGGCGCACAGCTTGACGGGGCGAGCCTGCGCGGCGTTTGCATGGATGACGCCATCCTGACAGGGGTCGATCTGTCGCGCTGCCGCCGTGAAGGCATGAGCCTAACAGGTGCCCTTCTGGACCCGGACGAGGCCGCGCGCGCACGGGGGCCTGCGCTCAATGCGGCCATCGAGGCGGCCGGGCTGTGGGCGAGTTCTGGCGGGCAAGCCGGGGCAAGGCTGGTCGTCGATGGCGCTGATCTGCGCGTAGTGTCCGGCGGACTTGCCAACCGGGTGCTCGCGGGCAGCAGCCTGCGAAACACGATATGTGCCGGTGTCGACTTCTCCGGCTCCACACTGGTCGGCGCCCATTTTGATGGCGCGGACCTGCGCGATGCTAGGTTCGACAATGCCGATCTGCGCGGGGCGAGCTTTCGCGGCTGCAAGCTGTCCCACGCCCGCTTCAACGGGGCGGATCTGCGTCCGCTGGAAGGGCATGGCGGGCAATTGCATCCGCCGGTATTCACTGGCGCCCGGGCGAGCTTCCTGTCACTGGAAGGCGCGCGCTTCAGCCCCGCCAGCCTGTTTGACTGGGTTCATGAGCAATACGCGCAGGAAAGCGAAGCTCACGGCACCGAGATGGCTTTCATCTGAAGCCGTACCGGCGTGTCCGTCGATCAGGCGGCGCGCACCCCTTCGAGGAAGCGGGCAACGGCGCTGCGCAATGTGCCGGCCTCCCGGGTGAGCCCGTGGGACGCCTCATTGACCTGGGCTGCACACTGGCCGGTTTCCGATGCGGCTGCGTCAACGCCCTGAATGGCTTGCGATACGCGCCGTGTACCTCCGGCTGCTTCCTGTGCAGAGCGGGTAATCTCTTCGGCTGCGGCGCGCTGCTCTTCCATGGCCGCGGCAATGGCGGTCGAGATCTCGTTCATCTCCCGGATGACGGTACCGATGGCCGTGATCGCGCTGACGGCCTTGCCGGTGGCGTTCTGAATGCCGCTGACCTCCTCGGAGATCGAACCTGTCGCCCGGGCCGTTTGCTCAGCCAGTGTCTTCACTTCCGATGCCACGACCGCAAAGCCCTTGCCGGCCTCACCGGCGCGTGCTGCCTCGATGGTGGCATTGAGGGCGAGAAGATTGGTCTTCTCGGCAATCTCGTTGATCAGGCGGACGACGCCATCAATGCGGCCGGCCGCTTCGCTGAGCGCGGTGACGTCAGCGCTCGCACCGGAAACCTCATCAGCTGCGCTGCGCGCAATCGTGGAGGAGCGGGCGATCTGCTGGGCAATCTCGCCAATGGAGGAGGTCATTTCCTCGGCAGCGGCGGCGACGGTGTCGACATTCTGGGCGGCCAGTACGCCCGCCTCGTTGACTTCTGCAGTCTGGCCGGCCGCGCTATGCGAGCTTTCTGTCAGCGCGTTGGCGGCCATTTCCATTTCCCCTGCAGCGCGGGACACTGCTTCGAGCGCCCGGCCGGAGGTCGATTCAAATTCCTGAACAAGCGCCTCGATGGCTCGGGTGCGCGCTTCGCGCGCGGCGCGCTCGGCTTCGCTTTCGCTGGCAAGCCGCAGACGTTCCATCTCGTTTTCGCGCAGGACGGCAACAGCGTGGGCCATGTCGGAAATCTCGTCCTGACCCTTGTCCTCCAGCGCCTGGCCGGTATCGCCCGAAGCCAGAGCGGTGGTGGTGCGCGAGATGCGCGTCAGGCGGCGCAGCAGATTGCCGTTCACGTAGACCCAGCCAATGACGCCCGCGATGCCCACTGCGCCGATTGCCATGACGATCAGCAGGATCTGGCCGGACAGAACAGCCGTGAAGCCGTTGGAACGGGCCGCTTCGGCCATGGCATTGGCGTCGGCCACAACCTGTTCAACC
>NZ_JBQLZR010000134.1:0-24036 GCF_052168375.1 Glycocaulis sp. | reverse complement strand
TGACCGTGTTGGTGTCGCCTACCAGCTCTCCGAACGACGCTGCGATGACTTCCGGCGTCTGGCCGATGAAGTCGCCTGCGCCCATCTTGAACACGTAGGCCACGACCCAGCCAGCCACGACCGAGTAGAAGCACAAGATCAGCACGGCAGCGATCATCGAGACCCAGCCGGCTACCGACCACATGCCGGGCGCACCCGCATCAAAGGCCATCTTGCGCACCGAACCGACCGCAGAGCGGCGGGCGTGACGGCCAACCGAGAGCTCGGCCATCAGGATAGGCAGCGCGATGAAGATCACACAGGCCAGATAGATGACGATGAAAGCAGCACCGCCGTTTTCACCGGCCACGTAAGGGAAGCGCCAGAAATTGCCGAGGCCGACCGAAGACCCGATGGCCGCCATCAGAAAGCCGAAGCGTGTTCCCCAGGTGCTGTGCTCACCGCCGCCGATTGCCATATGTATTCCCCCGATAGATAGCTTTTTTGTTATGGGCTGAGTTGGCGGGGAGACTTCCCCACCAGGCCTGCAAGGTCAAGCGCGCTTAGCCGAAAAGACCAGCACCCTTGGGCGGTTCTGCTGCGCGATGGATATGCGCGCCAAGGATGAGGCCCAGCCCGATCAGCACCGTGAACATCACCGACCCGCCATAGGAAATCATCGGCAAGGGCACGCCTACTACCGGCACAAGGCCCATGACCATGGCCGTGTTGATGAAGACGTAGAGCGCGAACGTGGTGGTGACGCCCATCGTCATCAGGCGCAGGAAAACCGACCTGCAGGACATGGCGATCAATATGCAGTGACCAAGGATCAGTGCATAGAGAACCAGAACCGCGATACCGCCGACAAAGCCGAACTCCTCGCCCAGCATGGTGAAAATGAAGTCGGTCTGCTTTTCAGGCAGGAAGTTCAGATGCGCCTGCGTGCCTTGCATGTAGCCCTTGCCGGTTAGCCCCCCGGAGCCAAGCGCGATCTTTGACTGCATGATGTGATAACCCGCACCCAGCGGATCGTTCTCCGGGTTGAGGAAGGTCATCACCCGCGCACGCTGATAGTCTTCCAGGCCATAGCGCAGGAGCGTTATCGCACCCACGCCGCCAGCCACCATGCCGGGAATGATCACCTTCCAGCTGAGCCCGGCCAGGAAGACCATCACAACGCCGGTGGCACCCGTCAGCACGGCGGTCCCAAGGTCTGGCTGCTTGGCGATCAGCCCGACCGGCAGAGCCAGCATCAGGAAAGGCACGATCATGCCGCCTGGCGTCGACACCTTTTCCGGCGGCAGGTCGTGGTAATAGCGCGCCAGCGCCAGCACGAGGGCGATCTTCATGATCTCCGACGGCTGCATGCGCAACGGACCGATATCGATCCAGCGCTGAGCGCCCATGGCCGTCGCGCCAAAGAGTTCCACCATCACGAGCAGGAAAAGCGCGCCCAGATAGGCGGGGTAGGCCAGACTCATCCACAGGCGCGGCGGCATCAGCGCCACCACCAGCATGACCAGCAGGCCCGCACAGAAGCGCGTTGCGTGGCGGATGGCCCAAGGGTCCCATGCACCGCCCGCAACCGAATAGAGCATCAAGATGCCGATACAGCCCGTCAGCACGATGAGCAGCACAAAAGCCCAGTTCAGCTCGAAGAGCTTCGCCCTGAGATCACGCGGGACGGGTTGGGTAAAGACCGGCATGCCTAGCTCTCTTGCGCAAGCTGGATGGGGGCGTGGCGCGCCGCAATGATGCCGGACCGTCCGGCAGGGTCGCGCAGGACGATTTCGCGCAAGATGTCGCGCGCAGGCTGCGCCGCCGAGCGGGAACCGCCACCGCCATGCTCCACCACCAGCGCCAGCGCATAGCGCGGCGCCTCGGCAGGCGCATAGCAGATGAACAGGCCGTGATTGCGAAGGCGCCAGGGAAGATCGTCCTGATCGCGTACGCCGCGCGCACGTTCTTCGGCGCTGATCGAATAGACTTGGCTCGTCCCTGTCTTGCCGGCCATGCGCACACCTTCAATGCCCAGACCGCCCAGCGACCAGTAGGATGTGCCGCCCGGCTCGTGCACCACGCCGACATGGGCGTTGTGGACGGCAAGCAGGTGTTCCTCGGAGAAATCGAGCGGCGCGAACTCTCGCGTCCGGGTGCGCGGGTAGAGCGTTGGCTCCACCGCCCGCCCTGTCGCCATGCGCGCTGTCATCACCGCAAGCTGCAAGGGCGAGGCAAGCACCGCCCCCTGCCCAATGCCAACATTGTAGGTGTCACCCATCGTCCAGCTCTGGCCGGTGCGTGCCCGCTTCCACTGCGGGCTGGGGAAGAGCCCGCCAGCCTGCGACAGCATCGGTATGCCGACATCGAAAAGCTGGCCCAGCCCCATTTCCAGCGCAGTCTCGCGGATGCGCTCGATCCCGAGCCGGGAGGCCACCTCATAGAAATAGACATCGCACGACCCCTTTATGGCCTCGTGCATGTTCACGGCCCCATGGCCTTCCGGGCGCCAGCAATGGAAACGCCGGTTTCCAAGCTGCACCGAGCCACGGCAACTCACCCGCTCGTTTTCGCGGACCACATTATGGCGCAAGGCCGCAAGCGACATCAGGCCCTTCACGGTCGAAGCCGGGGCGTAGAGACCGTTGGTCGCCTTGTTGAAGAGGGGTCGAAGCGGGTTCTCGTTCAGGTCGGAGAACTCACGCGACGGAATGCCGAGCACGAAGAGGTTGGGATCAAACGAGGGCGTGGAGGCCATGACCACGATTTCGCCCGTGTGCACATCGACCGCCACGACCGATGCGCTCTGCGTGCCCAAACGTTCGGTCGCGTAGCGCTGGACCTCGGCATCAATGGTCAGTGCCACATCCTGACCGGGCTGTGCGGGCTGTGACTGGTCGGGCAGTTCGCGGATCACGCGGCCAAAAGCATTGACCTCGACTTTCAGTGAACCGGCAGCCCCTCTCAGTTCGGCGTCGCGGGCAATCTCCACGCCTGCCCGTCCGACGCGGAAGGCAGGATGGCGAAGCAGCGGGTCATCGCCGGCAATCTCCGGCGGCGCTGACTGCACATAGCCTGCAATATGCGCAAACGCTGCCGGCATGGGATAGGTGCGCACCTCGCCCACATCGGGCATCACGCCCGGCAATTCGGGAAGGTGAAGATTGACGCGCGAGAAGGTCTCCCAGTCGACACCTTCAGCGACGGTAACCGGCTGGAAGCGCGGCACACGTGCCAGATCCCGCAACACCCTCTCGCGGCGTGCCTCGGCTATCGGCATGTAGCGCGCCAGCCGGTCGAGCGCGACGATCGGATCGCCCGCCTGTTCGCGGATGAGATAGATCCGGTAGCTGTCGCGGTTCTCGGCAATGGTCTCGCCGAACCGGTCGAGGATGCGCCCGCGCGTCGGCAACTGGATGCGGAAGGAGAACTGGTTGTTGTCCGACAGGACGCTGTATTCGTCCTGCTGCAGGATTTGCAGATTATAGAGCTGGGCACCGATACCGGCAAAAACGGCCACGCCCCCCGCACCGACCATGAAGGTGCGTCTGTTGAACTGGGCCTGGGCTTCCTGCTTGTCGCGGCGCATGGTCGCTCTGTGTCAAACCCTCAAGAGAATGTGGTGCGTTCACGTCTGCGGGCAAACAGCCAGCAGAACGCCGGGAACACGATCAGTGTTATCACACCTTCGGTAACAAGGCTTGCCGGGTCAGCAGGCTGGCCGATGGAGAGCGATCCGGCAATCCAGGCAATGAGTGTGGCAATGGCGGTCATTACCGAGAACCGCGCCACAAGAAGGACGAACTCGCGCGAGGACGGCTCGGTAGAGCGCAGGCGCGCAATCGCAAACGCAAGCAGATAGGCAATCGCCCACATCCCCAGCGGCCCGCCGGTCAGAAGGTCCTGCAGGATACCGGTGATGAAGATGAGCCAGGGCGGCACGAAGCGCGGATGGCGCACCGACCAGATGAAGAGCGCAATCAGCGGGAAGAAGGGCGCTGGAAAGCTCTGCCCTTCTGGCAGACGCAAGGGCGCCGCAACGGCCAGCAGGCTCAGGACCAGCGTCAGCCCTATAGCCGTCAGGACTGGCCAGGTTGACTGGCGTTCCAGCGGTGTGCGCATCTAGCCGCCCTCCCCGCCATCAGAAGCGTCTTGCGCCGCAGCAGGCTCCGGCGTGTTCTCTGCCCCGGCTTCGGGAACGCCAGCGCTGGCAGCGACGGCATCTTCCTGCGGCGGATCTTGCGACTCCGCCGGGGCGGACAGGTCGTCAGTGCCAGATGCCTCCTCGGCAGGCGCAGGCACCGGCGCAAACGGCCATATCCAGATCAGATCAATCGGGGTCGCACTGGAGTAGAGAGCCACTCGCCAGACACCGCGCTGGTCCAGAACGGCCTCGCCGATGGGCAGGCCGCGCGGCAGGATATTGTCATCGCCCGAGGTGACGATGCGGTCGCCTTCACGGATATCGGGGGCGCGGCCCAGATAATCGAGGCGCGGGAAATCGGTATTGTCGCCCACCAGCATGGCACGCGCATTGGAGCGGTCTGCCATTACCGAGACACGGCTGTTCAGGTCTGTCAGCAGAAGGATGCGCGAGGATTGCGCGCCGACATCAATCATCCGGCCGACCACCCCGTAAATGTTCAAGGCCGGATAGCCCGGCGCCACCCCGTCCTCGCTGCCGACGCCCACAAGGCGGGTGCGCACGAACGGGCCACCTGTCTCGGTCACCGCCCAGGCCGTGATCCTGTCACGCGGCAGCGGCGGATCGAGATTGAGCAGTTCCTGCTGGCGGCGCATCTGCTCGGAATAGTTCAGAGCTACATCGCGCCAGGCCCGTAGTTCCGCCATTTCCTGACGCAACTCGCGTATCTCGTTGGCCAGTTCGATCTGGCGGCGCCACCACGGACCCACATTGTAGAGCCCCCGCAAGGGCTGGGCGGCGGCTTCGAGAACGGGAAGCGACAGGTCATTGAAGGCCGAACGGAACACCGTCACGGCCTCCACCCTGTCCTGAGTGCGGTCTGCCGCCAGAAGGATCGCCGACAAGGCAACGAGCACGAGGAAAATCGTCCGCGAAAAGCGGATCGTATCGTCTGCCCCCTGCCGCGCTGAACGCCATTGCGCCACCGCCCGGCACCTCCTCTAGAGAATCAACACTGCGCCGCCTACACGGCTTCGGACAGTATGGGCCGCCAAACCTTGAGATTTTCCACCGCCTTGCCACAGCCCAGCACGACGCATGACAGAGGCTCGTCGGCGAGGCTGACCGGCAGTCCGGTGCGGTCACGCAGTTCGGTGTCGAGATTGCGCAGGAGCGCGCCGCCGCCCGTCAGGACAATGCCCTTGTCCACGATATCGGCAGCCAGTTCCGGCGGTGTGGCTTCCAGCGCCTGCTTGACCGCCTCGACGATTTGCTCGACCGGCTCGGAGAGCGCATCGGCAATCATCGCCTCGGTCACCGCAATCTCGCGCGGCACGCCATTCATCAGGTCACGGCCCTTGATCTCGAGCGTGAGGCCCTCACCCTTGGGGGGTGGGCTGGCCGAGCCGATTTCCTTCTTGATGCGCTCCGCCGACGTCTCGCCGATCAGAAGGTTCGCCGAACGGCGGATATAGTTGATAATCGCCTCGTCCATCTTGTCGCCGCCTACGCGCACCGAGCGCGAATAGACGATGCCCGACAGCGACATCACGGCAACCTCGGTCGTGCCGCCACCGATATCGACGATCATCGAGCCGGTCGGCTCGTCGATGGGAAGGCCAGCGCCCACGGCTGCGGCCATTGGCTCGTCGATCAGATAGACCTTGCGCGCACCGGCGCCCAGCGCGCTTTCGTGGATGGCGCGGCGCTCAACCGCCGTAGCGCCCGAAGGCACGCAGATGACAACCTGCGGCGAGACGAAGCTGCGCCGGTTATGCACCTTGCGGATAAAGTGCGCGATCATTTCCTCGGCAACATCGAAGTCGGCAATCACGCCGTCACGCATCGGACGTATGGCCTCGACATTGCCCGGCGTCTTGCCCAGCATGAGCTTGGCTTCCGCGCCAACGGCCTGAACGTGTTTTCGTCCCTTTTCGATCTTGTAGGCGACCACGGAAGGTTCGTTGAGGACCACGCCTCGTCCCTTCACGTAGACGAGCGTATTGGCGGTGCCCAGATCGATGGCAATATCGGCGGAAAGAAGCCCGAAAACGCTGGAGAACATCGGTAAAAAAACCTGTGAGCCGGTGGCCGTAAGCCGCCTCGCCCATGCGAAGCGGAGCGCTAATGTCCCTTGTGCGATGCGCCGTCGTTTATTGCAAGTGACGACGTGCCGTCTGGAGCCTCGTCAGGTGCATGTTTCACCGCTTCGGCGTCCTGCCCGGCAGTGGTCGAACGCAGCCATTTGCGCGCCATCAGCATGGCAACAAGCCAACCGAAGGCCGTGAGTGCCAGAATGGCCGCGACCCATAGTCCGCTCCCGGACAATAGCGCGATGACGCCGCCGCCGGCAAACGTCACCAGGGCAATCTTCGGCAGGATGCCAAGCCCGGTACCGCCCAGGAAGGCGAGGAATGTCATCTGCGACACGCCGGCGGCCATGTTCACCACGATGAAGGGGGCAGACGGCACGTTGCGGATGATGGCGCTGGCCCAGAAACCGTTCTTGCCGACGAACGCGGAAATCCGGTTGACCGTATCTCCGCCATAACGGCGCACCACGTCCGCGCCCAGAAGACGGCCGGTCCAGAAATTCGCCGCCGCCGACACCATGGTCCCGGCCCAGGAATAGACGAAACCCGCCACCGGCCCGAAGGCGAGCACCGTTGCGGCAAACAGCGCAAATTGCGGCGCACCGACATAGGACAATGCAGTAAAGGCAAGGATAGTCAGGGGCAGCGCGTACCAGCGCGAGGCCGCGTCCGCGAGCCAGACCTGAATGTCGCCCGGCTCGATATTGAAGACAAAACGGCCGACGAGAAAAATCGCGATTACGAGCGCAAACAGGGCGATGGAGACGCCCACCGCCCGCGCGGCACGCACATCCATGCGGGTGAAAAAGCTGAAAATCTGGTTCATCGCGCTCTCATAGCGGTTTCAGGCGCGCCTTTCCATGCACGCTGTGTGCCTGTCTGACGTCCTATTCCAGACCGAGCGCCTTGCGCAAATAGCGCCCTGTTGCTTCCAGCTCATGTTCGCCAGCCTTCGCTCTCGCGCGAAGCAGGCTCGCACGGTCCTGTTCAAAGTCGGCCACCCAGCGTCGAGCGAAATCGCCGCTGGTCACATCGGTTACGACCTCGTCAAAGACCGGCCTGACGGCCTCGGCTATGCGGCCTTCCACGCCATGGGCACCGAACTCTGCCGTGTCGGAGATAGCTGCATACATGCCCGCAATGCCGCGCGTGTGAATCAGATCGGCGATGTATTTCAGCTCGTGGACGGTATCGATATAGGCCATGAGCGGGCTGATCCCGGCCCCAACGAGCGTCTCATAACCCTGCCTTGCCAGCGCGCACATGCCACCGACCAGCACGGCCTGTTCGCCCAGAATGTCTGCCAGCGCCTCTTCGCGGAAACTGGTCTTGAAAATGCCGGCGCGGCCACAGCCCAACGCCTTCAGATAGGCTTTTGCGATTTCCTCCGCCCGGCCCGAGGCATTGCGCTCCACCGCCCAGAACCCGGTCAGCCCGCCGCCCCGCTCGTAGCTGTCACGCACCGCGCCGCCTGGCCCCTTTGCTGCAGCAAGAATGAGGTCGCAATCGTCCGGCGCGTCGATCAGGCCGTATTCCACCGAGAAGCCGTGGCAGAAGATCAGGCCTTGGCCCGCCTTGCGGTTGGGCTTGATGTGATCGGTCCAGATGGCGCCATGCGCCTCGTCAGCCGCGAGGATGGAGAGATAGTCGACCCGCGCCGCGGCTTCATCGAGATCGACAACCTCAAACCCGTCAGCCTGCGCCTTGGCGCGTGAGGGCGAACCCGCGCGCAGCGCCACCATCACGCCGCTGACGCCGCTATCTCTCAAATTGAGAGCGTGCGACCGCCCGTGATTGCCATATCCGACGAGGGCAAGCTGACACCCGGCAAGCGGAGCCATATCGATATCGCGATCATAGAGCGCAGCGGGCAAGGTCATCGCTTTGGCCTTTCCATCTTTTCGATCAGCGCGTCGATCGCACCGGGCGAGGCACCCGGTTCGACGCGCATCCAGTCAGCATGCTGGTTTGCAAACCAGGTGAACTGGCGCTTGGCATAGCGCCTCGAGTCCGTCTTGGCCTGCACCACGGCATCTTCCAGCGGGATATCGCCATCCAGATGCGCCAGAAGCGGACGTATCCCGACCGCCTTCATGGCCGGAAGCTGGCGGTCCAGCCCGCGCGCGTACAGTGCCTTCGCCTCGTCCAGTGCGCCGGCTGCCATCATCGCATCGAAGCGCGCTTCAATGCGTGCATAGAGCGCCTGCCGGTCGCACTGTAGCGCAAGCCCGGTCCACTCATCTGGCGCAAGAAGCGGGTGCGTTTCGGCATGCAGCGCAGCCAGGGGCTTGCCGGTAGTGCGGACCAGTTCAATGAGGCGGATCAGCCTTTGCCGGTCCCCTGCCTTTATCTGGCCGGCCGCATCAGGATCAAGACGCTCGGCTTCCTCGCGAAGCGCATCCAGTCCTTTTTCCGCCAACAGTTCAGTCTCGGCACGAATAGGTGCCGGGATCTCCGGTGCGGGCGCGATGCCGTCGATCAGGCATTTGAAATAGAGGCCCGTTCCACCTGCCAGAACGACAGGAATGCCTTTTTCCCGAAGCGGTCCGGCAATCGCAAGCGCTGCCCGCGCCCACTTACCGGCCGACCAGCGCACTGACGCGTCCACCGCCCCGAAAAGATGATGCGGAACGCCGCCGCGTTCTGCCTCCGCCGGCTGGGCGGAGAGGATTTCCAGCCCGCGATAGAGCTGCATGGAATCGGCGTTGATGATATGCGCCCCGATCCGCTGCGCGAGCGCGACGCCAAGCGCCGTCTTGCCGGACGCCGTGGGCCCGCCAATCAGGATGAAGGGCGGCAAGGCCACCTCGAACGGCCCTACGGCCTCAGGCTTTGCAGGATGAACTGGCCCTGACGGTTAAGGCTGAACAGGACAGGCCGCCCGGATTCGCCCGCTGCCGTGCGGGCGATCTCGCGCGCTTCCTCGACGGTTGTCACGGGCGTCCAGGCAATCTCCTCGACGACATCTCCGACGCGTGCCTTGCCAGCAGCATCCGACCCCGGCTCGACAGCGGTGACGACAAGCCCGCGCGCATCGGGATGCAGGCGGTGGGTGCGGCGCAAGGCATCGGTGATAGGGGCAAGCGTCAGCCCGAAGAGCGTGCGCGAGGACGGCGTGACACCCGGCGTCTCCGCCTCGGCGCCCACCGGGCGCGGCGGTGCGGCTTCGGGCTCGTCCAGGCGGGCCACCTCGACCTCGAGGGTCAACGGCTCACCCCGGCGCAACACATCGACGCTGACGCGCGACCCGACGGGCGTGTCGGCAACCATGCGCGGCAGGCGGCGATCATCCGGCACCACCTCGCCATTGAAGGCGAGGATCAGGTCTCCGCGCTCGATACCGGCAGCGTAAGCGGGGCCATCCGGATCAACCCGGCTGATAATCGCGCCCCGCGGGCTGGAAAGCCCCAGCGCCTCTGCCGTGTCAGCGGTGACTGCCTGCACGTTGACACCCAGCCAGCCGCGCCGCGTCTCGCCGAAGCGGGCAAGCTGGCGCACGACCGGCTCGGCAATCGTGGAGGGAATGGAGAAGCTGATGCCGACACTGGCGCCGGTGGGCGAGAAGATAGCTGTGTTCACACCGACCACGCGCCCGTCCATGTCGAAGAGCGGGCCACCCGAATTGCCCCGGTTGATGGCCACATCGGTCTGGAGATAGTCGTCATACCGGCCGCCAATCTCGCGCCCACGCGCCGAGATCACACCGGCCGTCAGCGAACCGCCAAGACCGAACGGATTGCCGATGGCGATGACCCAGTCGCCCACCCGCGCCGCATCGGAATCGCCAAACTCGACATAGGGAAATTCACCGTCACCCCGAATGCGCAGCACCGCAAGGTCAGTTGCCGGATCAACACCGACAATGTCCGCCGGCAGGGTGCGGCCATCGGTGAACACCACCTCGACCTCGTCGGCCTCCTCGATAACATGATTATTGGTCACCACCAGACCGGAGGGATCGAATATGAAGCCCGAACCCAGAGAGTTGGCGACGCGCGGATTATCACCCAGAAGGTCGTTGAAACGCTCCAGCGGCGATCCGGGCGGAAAGGTCGGAAGGCTGGCATCGGCGCGCATGCGCTGGGCCGCCGAGATGTTCACCACGGCCGGCGACAAACGCTCGGCAAGATCACCAAAACCCTCGCGCGGCTGGGCGATCGCCGCCGGCTGCGAGAATGTGACGAGCAGGGCGGCGGCAAAGCCAGCCAGAAGGGCACGCATGAGCGACTCCGGATCAGCAAGGAAGCAAATAGCTTAACGCGATGTTTGCCGGTCGACACCCTGCTTTACAGCCGCAATATCAGCCAAGCCATTTGCCAAGTGCGACGATCACCACCCCGGCCGCCACGGCAATCAGTCCGCCCATGCGCAAGACGCCGGGAGGCGTCACAGACGCCGCCTCGGCCATCTTGCGGGCGAGCGACGGGGCTAGCGCGTAGAACAGTCCTTCGACCACCAGCACAAGTCCGATGGCGATGAACACCCACGCAAACACGGCCCCGCTACCCATGGCTAGTTCGCCGGTTCACCCGCCTGGTTCTGGAAGTAACGGAAGAACTCCGAGTCCGGGCTGATGATGATCGGCGTATTGTCACGCAGCGCCTGATCGTAGGCGAGCATGGACCGGTAGAAGGCAAAGAAGTCGGGGTCCTGGCCGTAAGCCTGAGCGAAGATGGACGTACGCTGACCGTCGCCTTCACCGCGGATGGTTTCGGCTTCCGACCGGGCGGTGGCCAGGATAACGGCCGCTTCGCGATCAGCCTCGGCGCGGATCTGGCGTGCCCGCTCCTCGCCTTGCGCGCGAATGAGTGCCGCTTCCTGCTGGCGTTCGGAACGCATACGCTCGAACACACGGTCGGTGATCTGCTGGGGCAGGTCGGCACGCAGGATGCGCACGTCAATGACCTGGATGCCGATATCCTGGGTCGCGACCTGGGCTTCTGCTGCAAGGCGGATGCGGTTCATCACCTCGGCCCGCTGGCCGGAGATAACCTCGCCTGACGGAATCGACGCGATCACGCCGCGCAGCGAGTCATCCATGATGGCCGACAGACGCTGTTGCAGGCCGCGCTCGTCGCGCACGGTCTGGAAGACCCGGAGCGGATTGACGATCCGGTAGCGCAGGAAGGCGTCGACCACCAGACGCTCCTGGTCGGCAGCCAGGATTTCGGCTGGCGCCATGTTGAACTCGACATTGCGCTTGTCGAAATAGAGCACGTCATCGACGAACGGGATCTTGAAGTGGAGGCCCGGCTCGTCATCGCCCGGCTCGTTGATCACGGCAACAGGATTGCCGAGCCGCAGGACGAGCGCGGATTCACGCTCGGACACGGTGTAGGTCGCTGCAAGGCCGACCACGACGCCGATGGCCAGAATGACCGCAAGGCTGATCAGGACAAAGCGGGGCATATCAGCGGCCTCCCGTGCTGGACGAAGAACCCGACTGGGTACGGGCAGGACTGCGATTGCCGCCCAACTGGTCAAGCGGCAGATACGGAACGGCACCGCTGCCAGCGCCATTCTGATCCAGGATGATCAGTTCGGAGCGGCCCAGAACCTGTTCCATGGTCTCAAGGAAGATGCGCCGGCGGGTCACGTCCGGTGCGAGACGGTATTCGGCATAGATCTGGTTGAAGCGCGAGGCCTGACCTTCTGCTTCGGCAATCACGCTTTCGCGGTAGCCGCGGGCTTCCTCGAGCAGGCGCACCGCGTCACCGCGCGCTTCCGGCACGACCTGGTTGGCGTGGGCGGTCGCCTGGAGGGCCGCGCGTTCGGCATCCTGACGCGCCGCGTCAACATCGCGGAACGCATCAATGACGCTGGCCGGGGCAGAGGCTTCACGCAGCTGGACCTCCAGCACCTGAATGCCGGAATCGTAGCTGGCAAGCGTGTCCTGAATGATCTGGCGGGCCCGGCGGGCAACTTCGGTCCGGCCTTGCGTGATGATGGGCTGAAGCTCGGTCGTGCCGACCACTTCGCGCATGGCACTTTCGGCGACGGCTTTCACCGTGCCTTGCGGATCACGCACATTGAACAGGAAGTCGCGCACGCCTTCCGGATAGGTCAGGTCAACGCGCCATTGCACGACGAAGTCGATCTCCACGATGTTTTCATCGCGGGTCAGCATCAGCGCTTCCTGCGGCGTGGAGCCAACCGCCACCTCGTTGGTGGTGGTCACTTCCGGCAGAAGCACGGTCTCGAAGGGCACCGGCAGCTTGAACTGCAAGCCTGCGCCGGTCGTGCGCACATATTCGCCAAAGCGCAGGACCACGCCCGCCTGCTGCGGGCCGACCACATACCAGGCAGAGCCCGGCCAGGCGAGCCAGACAAAGAAGATGCCAGCGGCAATCAGGCCGAGGCCCGGACCGCCGGAGCTCTTGCCGCCACCCGAACCACCGAACATGCGCCGGATGCGCGCCTGCAACTGGGCGACGAACTGTTCCAGATCGGGTTCGCCACCGCCCTGGCCATTGCCGGGTCCGCGCCGTCCACCGTTGGGGCCCTGCCCCCACGGGTTTTGGTTGTTGTTATTGCCACGCCGTCCGCCGCCGGAGCCCCAGGGCCCTCCGCCGCCGCCTGCATTGTCGTTCCAGGGCATGTATGTCCTCGTAACGGTAGGGAAGCTGAATGGAAGTTGCGATGATATGTGGACGGATCAGCCCTCCGGTTCAAGGGAAACCGGAACGGCTTGCAGTGGGCAAGGCGTCACACCCGCTCCAGCACCCGCACCGTGAAGCCGGCATCGTCGCCGGGCTCGGCCTCGAAACGCGTTGAACTGACCTCGCGCCACTCGAGAGGGTTGAGCATCGGAAAGTGCGCATCGCCCTCCGGCTCCAAGTCGACCTCGGTCAGATAGATGCGTGTCGTCGCAGGCAAAAGCGCGCCGTAGAGCGCTGCGCCGCCAATGAGGCAGACCTCCGACGCACCATCCTTACCGGCGATGGCCCGTGCCGCCGCGACGGCCGCGTTGGCATCATCGTAAACGGATGCTCCCTCGGCGCCGCCCAACGAACGCGAAACAACGATATTCGCCCGCCCCGGCAAGGGCTTGCGCGGCAGGCTCTCCCACGTCTTGCGGCCCATTATGACCGGCTTGCCAAGTGTCACCGCCTTGAAATTCTTCAAGTCCGACGGGATACGCCAGGGCAGGTCATTATCACGCCCGATCACGCCGTTCTTCGCGACAGCGACCACGATTGAGAGAGGGATTTCACTCACACCGCTACCGGCGCCGCAATGCCCGGATGCGGGTCATAGCCGATGATCTCTATATCCTCGTACTCGAAGGCAAAGAGGTCAGTGATTTTCGGATTTAGCCTTAGTTGCGGCAGCGGGCGAGCCTCACGGGCGAGCTGGCGCTCCACCTGCTCGACATGGTTCGAATAGATATGCGCGTCGCCAAACGTGTGGACGAATTCCCCGGGCTTCAGGCCCGTCGCCTGCGCCATCATGGCCAAGAGGAGCGCATAGCTCGCAATATTGAACGGTACGCCGAGGAACAGGTCCGCGCTGCGCTGGTAGAGCTGCAGCGACAGGCGCTCGTTGGCGACATGGAACTGGAACAGGGTATGACAGGGCGGCAGGGCCATGGACGGCACGTCCGCGGGATTCCATGCCGACAGCACGAGGCGGCGCGAGGCTGGATTGGACTTTATCTGCGCCACGAGATCAGCAAGCTGGTCGATCTCGCGCCCGTCAGGGGCCGTCCAGCGCCGCCACTGCTTGCCATAGACCGGGCCAAGCTCGCCATTCTCGTCGGCCCACTCATCCCAGATCGAAACGCCGCGCTCCTGCAGCCATTTCACATTCGTCATGCCCTTGATGAACCAGAGAAGCTCGATGGCGATGGAGCGGAAATGGACTTTCTTGGTGGTCAGCAGTGGAAACCCGTCAGCCAGATCACAGCGTATCTGGCGGCCAAACACGGTGCGCGTGCCGACGCCGGTGCGGTCATCAGACGGTGTGCCGTTCTCCATCACATCGCGCAGAAGATCGAGATACGCCGCCTCGATGCCGGGGCGGTTCGTCTGCGCGGGATGATGTTCGGCAAGGGCCATGAGGGACTCCGGGGACAATGCGTTGTGTACGATGTCCCGATTCGCCCAGATGGTTTGCCGCAGCACAACCCCGCCTTCAGTACTTATGAACAGGATTTAATTCCCCGTACATCAAATCGCGCTTGCCCAGCCCTCGTCCGGATGGCAGCTTGCCCGAACCGGAACAAATGGGGAATCTTTCAATGATTGGGTATGTAACACTTGGCACCAACGATCTTGCAAAGGCCTGTGCCTTCTACGACGCGATCGCGAAGGAACTCGACACGCCGCGCATGATGGAGTTCGACACCTTCGTGGCCTGGGGCAAGCCGGGCGGTCAGGCTGGCATCGCCGCCACCAAGCCCTTTGACGGCAATGCGGCGAGCGTCGGCAATGGTGTGATGGTCGCGCTTGAAGCGAAGGACAAGGAGCAGGTCCACCGGCTCTATGACATTGCGCTGGCCCATGGCGGCACCTGCGAGGGCAAGCCGGGCCCACGCGGCGACAATTTCTACGCGGCCTATTTCCGCGATCCCGACGGCAACAAGCTCAATGCCTTCCTGATGACTGGCCCGCTCGGCTAGGCCGGACGCGGTGATGGCGGGGTTTCAAAGCCCCGCCAGAGCCCCTATATTCAATCTCGTCCGCTTCGGCGGTCTATGGCGATAAACGTGCGTGTAATAACCAGACCGGACCCGGGTGCGATTCCCGGCGGCTCCACCAATCTCTTGTCCGCTGCGTTGGGCGGTGAGCATGGGGCCGATCAGGATCGACGGATGGGTAAAGACGTTGCTTTCGCCCGCATGGGCTCCGTTATCAGCCCATTGTTAAAGTTGCCAACGACAACTTTGCTGAAGAAGTGCGTCTCGCTGCGTAAGCAGTGCGGCCATTTCGCATCTTAAGTCCTCGGCTCTAGCAAGCCGCAGGCGGGGTTCGGGGGGCGCCTGGCAACAGAAGCCCCCCACTTTCCTTTCCCTCACCCAATTATCAGCCTGCGCGCCGCTGGAAGCGCCGCATGCGTATAAAGACCGGCAAGAGCTGTGTGAGGGCTGTGTAGAGCCCGGCTGCAAAGGCCCAGCTGAGCGGCGTGAACATGATGCCGAGCACGTCTCGGGCATCGTCCGGGCTGCCACCGAATTGAAGCACGTAAGCGCCGTTGGTCAGCTCATACAGGCCGGCTGCATCGGGCGAAATCAGGCGGGCAATTCCGGCGATCACGGCAAAGACTACAACTGCGTAAAGCAGGCCAAGCACACTGACTGCCGAGGCCGTGCCCACACCCGACATGGCGCCATAGCGCAAGGCCTCGACCACCCGGCGCGGATTGAGCGTGCGCGAGGCAAGGCGCGCCGCCTCTCCGGCGATCTCGCCTGGCAGGTAATGGCCTGGAGGGCCGATCAGTTCGAGCGCGCGGGCAACCGCATCGGCGCTGATGGCGGGCCCGCCATTGAGCGCATCGATGACCCTCAATTCCACCTCACGCCGATAGTGGCGAGCCACGCGGCGCGGCAAACGCCCCAGCAGGATGTCGGCCTCGTGCATGTAATCAGCCGCGAGCGCGCGGGCCGGTTCATGCTCAAGTTCGGTCAGCCGTTCCAATGCCTTTAGTCCCCTCGTTTTCGCGCGATTGCCAGACGCTAGCGGCAAGGCCGCAGTCAAGAAAGTCTAAGGTGAGGATTATTTGGTTGCCAGCGCTCGAAGCGCCTTAAACGGGGATGACACCCAGATGAAGACCGCCTGCCGGGCGAAGTGTCACCTGCATGGCCAACTCGACCGGGGCAGCCTCCGGCAAGGGCACAAACTCCAGATCACGCACCAGCGTTGCGAGCATGATGGTCGCCTCCATCATGGCAAAGCCCATGCCGATACACGCTCGCGGCCCTCCGCCAAAGGCGAGGAACTGGTAGCGGTCTGCCGGACGGCGGTCGCGCAGCCAGCGAGCAGGATCAAAACCGTCAGGATCATCCCACAGCCGTCGGTGACGGTGCAGGCAGTAAAAGGCCAGAAGCGCAACATCGCCCTTGCGCACCGGCCGTCCGCAAATCTCTGTCGCCCGCACGGCGCGCCGGGCCACCATGGGCGCTGGCGGGTACAGGCGCATGGCTTCTTCCAGCACCTGCCGCGTAAAATAAAGCTGACCGACATGATCGGCATTTGCCGGTGCGTCGCCCAGAACGCTTCGGGCTTCCTCACGCAGCCGCGCCTGAGCGTCTGGCTGGTTCGCGAGGAGATAAAGTGCCCAGGTCAGGGCGATCCCGGTGGTCTCATGGCCGGCCGCCACAAACGTCATCACGCTGTCGCGGATGTCTGTGTCGGAGAGCCCCTCGCCTGTCTCCTCGTCACGCACGGTCAGGAGCAGGCCCAGCAGGTCACTGCCGGGATCTGCGGCTGCCCTCCGGCGCGCGATCTGCCCTTCCACCGACTGCCGGAACACCTTGCGCGCCGCGACCGCACGCCGCGTCATCAGGCGCGGCATCCATTCCGGCACAGGCGCAAGGTCAGACAGCCGCATGCGGCCTATCTCTTCCAGCAACACCTCAATGGCGCTGCGCACCTCGGCCCGGTCAAACCCTTCGACATCGGAAAACAGGACACGCTCGATCACGGCGAAGGTCGCATCGCTCATCACGCCCATGATTTCCGGCGTTTGCGGCGCTTTCAGGCGCGTGACCGCCATCGCCGCAGCATCGGCCATGATCGGCGCGAAGGGATCAAGGCGGCGTTTTAGGAAAGCCGGCTGCAAGGTCATGCGCTGGCGCCGCCAGCTCGCCCCGTGGGCTGTCAGGATGGCATCGCCCAGCACCGGCTTCAGCATGCGCTGGATAAGAGGCGATTTTCGCCAGTCCTCGAAATTGTCCAGCAGGACCGACTTCATTTCAGCCGGTCCAGAGAGGTGATGCACCGACCGGCCAAGATAGGGTCCGGTCAGAATCGTCTGCTCGAAAAGTGGAGCCGGCAGGATGGAAAGCGGGTTTTCCCGCATCATCAGCCCGGTTTCGACCAGGTTTACCGGCCGGTCGAGCGGTGTGACGCGGGCGGGCTGGAAGCCCGGCTCATCGGGGCTGACAGGCTGGACTGGCTTGGGTTTTTCCATGCCGCGAACCTAGCGCAGGCGCGGCGCGGCGGCTACGCCCCTGAAAGCCAGCGGTGTTGACCGATTGACGCATGAACCGCGTCGGCTAGGCTCTGGGGTGAAAGCTCAAGGCAGGGGGAGACGCGGTGAGCAAGGACCTGATGCGGTATGACCGGCTGGCGCAAGATGCGCTGCGCGGTGTGGTCCGTCAGGCCCTCACCCGCGCAGGCAGCCCCGAAGGCCTGCCCGGCGCCCACCATTTCTACATCTCCTTCAAGACATCGGATCCGGGCTGCGACGTTGATCCAAGCCTCGCCGAAGCCTATCCGGACGAGATGACGGTCGTCCTGGAACACCAGTTCTGGGACCTGTCCGCCGAGGAAGAGTTTTTCGAAGTGACGCTGAAATTTGGCGGCGTGCCAAAATATCTCAAAGTGCCCTACCGGGCTATCACACGCTTCCATGACCCGGCGGTCGGTTTCCACCTGCACTTCGACTATGAAGCACCAGATGCCGCCAACACAGCCGCGCCGGCCGCTGCGAGCGCAGGCGGAGCCGAGGAAGGCACGGTCGTCAGCCTGGATGCCTTCCGCAAGAAGGACTGAGGCGTCTCAGAACAGGCGCATCAGCCGGAACAGCGCGACCTGAATCCCGGCAATCACCACCAGAACACCTGACACGATGGCAAAGGCCCAGGGGTTACCTTCGCCCGGTATGCCCCCGACATTGATGCCGAGCAGCCCTGTCAGAAGACCCAGCGGCAGGAATATCGCCGCCACCACCGATAGCAGCAGCGTATAGCGGTTCATCTTCTCGGCGCGCGCTTCGGCGATCTGGTCCTGCACCACGCTTGCGCGTTCACGTACCACTTCCAGCTCCTCAAGGATGCGGGTGGTCTTGTCAGCCGCCTCGCGAATGCGCGTGCGGTCCTTCTCGTTGAGCCAGCTGAGATCCTCGATGCCAAGCGTGGTGAGCGCATCGCGCTGCGGGCCGATATGGCGGCGCAGCCTTATGGCGCGGCGGCGCAAATCGGCCAGCGCGCCGCGTTCCATCTCCTCGCCATCGAGCAAAGCATCCTCGAACGTGTCGATTTCCTCGTGGAGTTCGGCGACGGACGGCTCCATCCGGTCAGCGAGGCGCTGGACCAGTTTCGCCACAAGCTCGCCAGGGCTCGACGGCGCGAGGCCTCGCTCGATGGCGCCCACAAGGTCACCTACCGCGCGAAGCGGACGCACCCAGACGCCAATCACGCGCGAGCGCTCCACCCACAGGCGGACCGACACCATGTCCTCCGGCTCGGCGCCCTCCATCAGGTTGACGCCCCGCAAGATGATGATAGCGCCGTCAGCATGTACGGTGCAGCGCGGGCGTGTGTCTTCAGCCAGCAGAGCCGCAATCAGCACCGGGTCCAGACCGCTTGCCTCTTCAAGCCAAGTGGCCGTGCGCGGATCACCGCGTTGCAAATGCACCCAGACGAAAGGCGGGCGGGCCTTGCCGCGGCTCTCGGGCTTCGCCTCTTCGCCCGCGCCGTCTGCGGCAGCGGCCAGATCCGCGGGTTCAGCCGCGCCGCGCCCGTCCATGGCAAAGCACAGGACCGGAGGCAGAAGGGCGGGAGCCCTCTCGGTGTCAGTGGGGACCATGAACGGCCCTCCCGGCGGTAGAGGCGTCAGGCAGCCGCAGGCACCAGCGGCACGGCGCGCACGCGCACCCGCGCCCGCTCTCCCAGCACCTTCTCGACATGCAGGCGCTCGACCTGGCTGTCATCGTGGAAGACCACGCCGGTCAGCGCGTCGAGCACAGCCTTGGCGACATTGTCGACATCATGCACAGGCGAGTTTTCCGTACGCTCGATGATGATGGTGACCTCGTAGGGGCCCCATTTCGGACGCACACGCTTGAATTCGGTACGGAAAAACTCCCCGATCAGCGACTTGAACCGGCGCGACTGCGAGGTCAGCGCATCGACGCGCAGGTGAAGCGATCCGTTCGGCGTGGCAGCCTGCACTTTCCCTCTCCCGGCCCAATCGAGGCCATCATCCTGCAGCGTGTAGTGATCGGCGGCTTGATCCGTCATGGCCCGATGCTACACACCCGATTCGTCACATTCACCAGTGTCGGCGCGCTTGCCCCGTCTTGCAAGCCGTGGCGGCGCTACACACACCTTGCGAGGCATCCATGACCGCAATGCGCACCGAGACCGATTCCTTTGGGCCGCTTCAGGTTCCCGCCGACAAGTATTACGGCGCGCAGACCGCCCGCTCCCTGATCAATTTCAAGATTGGCGGCCAGACGATGCCGACCCCGCTGGTGCGCGCGCTCGGCGTCGTCAAGCATTGCGCGGCCAAGGCCAACATGTCGCTGGGCAACATGGACGAGAAACTCGGCAAGGCGATTGCCGCCGCAGCGCTGGAAGTCGCCGAGGGCAAGCTGGACGACCACTTCCCGCTCGTCGTCTGGCAGACCGGGTCAGGCACCCAGTCCAACATGAATGCCAACGAGGTGATCTCGAACCGCGCAATCGAGATGCTGGGCGGCGAGATGGGCTCCAAAGACCCCGTCCACCCCAATGACCACGTGAACCGTTCCCAGTCGTCCAACGACACCTTCCCGACCGCGACCCATATCGCGGCCGCGCGGGAGTTTCACGGCACGCTGATCCCCGCCCTTCTGGTGCTGCGCAACGCGCTGAACGACAAGGCGAACGCCTTCAAGGACGTCATCAAGATCGGCCGCACCCACCTGATGGATGCAACGCCCCTGACGCTGGGTCAGGAGTTTTCGGCCTATGTCGCCATGGTCGATAATGGTATCCGCCGCGTGCAGGCGGCGCTGCCGGCGCTCTATGAGCTGGCGCAAGGCGGCACGGCGGTCGGCACGGGCCTCAACGCCAAGCCGGGCTTCGATGTGGCCTTTGCCGAGGAAGTCGCGAGCCTCACCGGCCTGCCCTTCATCACGGCTCCGAACAAGTTCGAGGCGCTGTCGACCAAGGATGCGCTCGTGGAGGCCCACGGCGCGCTGAACTCCCTGGCCGTATCGCTGTTCAAGATCGCCAACGACATCCGGCTTCTGGGCTCCGGCCCGCGCTGCGGCATCGGCGAATTGTCCCTGCCGGAGAACGAGCCGGGCTCGTCCATCATGCCCGGCAAGGTGAACCCCACCCAGTGCGAGGCCATGACGATGGTCTGCACGCAGGTCATGGGCAATAACGCCGCCGTCACCTTTGCCGGCAGCCAGGGCCATTTCCAGCTGAACGTCTTCAAGCCGGTGATGATCTACAACGTCCTCACCTCGACCCGTCTTCTGGCCGATGCCGCGATCAGCTTCACCGAGAACTGCGTGGTCGGGATCGAGGCCAACGAGGCACGCATTGCCGACATCATGGAGCGTTCGCTCATGCTTGTGACGGCACTCGCGCCGAAGATCGGCTACGACAACGCAACCACCGTCGCCAAGACCGCCCACAAGAACGGCACCACCTTGCGCGAGGAAGCCATCCGGCTCGGCTTCGTGACGTCAGCGGAGTTCGACGAGGTCGTGCGCCCCGAACAGATGATCGGCCCGCGCTAGTGGCCGAACTCGTCAATCTGCGTACCGCGCGCAAGCGCAAGGCCCGCGAGGCGGCAGCGAAGGACGCTGCCGCCAACCGCGCCGCCCATGGTCAGACGAAGGCTGAAAAGCTCAAGCGAAAAGCCGAAACGGACAAGGCCGCACGCGATCTTGACGGCAAGAAGCGGGAATAGTGGGCCCTACTTCGCCCTGAGGCTCGAAATCGTCCGGCCCGGCGCAATCTCCTCCACATCGCAGATCAGGTGCAGGAGTGCGGGCTTGCCGCAGGTCCTCGCCTGCTCGAAGGCCGCCGGGAACTCATCGAAGGATTCCACCCGGATGCCTTCACACCCGAAGCTCTTTGCGAAGGCAACAAAATCGGGGTTCTTCAGAACGGTGCCCGACACCCGGCCTGGATACTCGCGCTCCTGGTGCATGCGGATCGTGCCGTAAGCGCCATTATCGGCAACGATGAAGATGACGTTCGCGCCGTATTGTGCGGCCGTTGCCAGTTCCTGACCGCACATCAGGAAACAGCCATCACCATTGACCGACACAACCAGCGAGTCCGGTTTGGCGATCTTGGCCGCCACACCCGCCGGAACACCATAGCCCATTGCGCCGGAGGTCGGGCCAAGCTGGGTGCGGCAATGACGGTGACGGTAGAAGCGATGAAGCCACGCCGCGTAATTGCCCGCCCCGTTCGTGATGATCGCGTTCTCGGGCAGATTGTCCGATAGCCAGCAGAACATTTTAGACAGGTTGAAACCACTCTTGATCTCGACGGCGGAAGAGAATTCCAGAAACTCCTCGTGCGCCGAAGCGGCTTCGCCTGTCCAGGCACTGGAATCCACCTTGATGTGCGAAAGCGCATCGGCCGCCGCTGCGACCGTCGCATTGATGGCAAGATCGGGCTGGTAGACGCGGCCCAGTTCCTGCGCACCAGGGTGAATGTGGACGAGGGTCTGCCCCTCAAGCACCGGCGGCTTCAGGATGGAATAGCCCGAGGTCGTCATTTCTCCCAGGCGCGGCCCGAACACGATCAGCAGATCGGCCGATTTCACCCGCGCCACCAGCTTGGGGTTCGGCGCGACGCCCAGATCGCCCGCATAGTTCGGACCCATATTGTTATAATGGTCCTTGGACCGGAACGAGCAGGCCACCGGCAGGGCGTTGTTCTCGGCAAAGCGGCGCGCCTTCTCGGCGGTCTCGCCGCTCCACTTGGTGCCGCCAAACACCACGAAGGGCCGCTTGGCCTGTGCCAGCAGGCTTTCCAGTTTCGCTATGTCACCCGGCGCGGGCGCGGCATGAGCCACCTCGACCCGGCGGATGGCAGGCGCCTCGGCAACCTCGGTCAGCATGTCTTCAGGCAATGCCAGCACGACCGGCCCCGGACGGCCATTCATCGCCGTCGCAAAGGCACGCGCCATGTATTCCGGCACGCGGGCGGGATCGTTGATCTCCGCCACCCATTTGCACTGGTCGCGGAAGAAATGCGTGTAATCGATTTCCTGAAAGGCCTCCCGGTCCTTCATGTCACGCGCGATCTGCCCGATCAGCAGGATCATCGGTGTCGAATCCTGAAAGGCCGTATGCACGCCGACGCTCGCCTGCGTCGCGCCGGGGCCGCGCGTGACCATGCAGATGCCCGGACGTCCGGTCAGCTTGCCATGGGCCTCGGCCATGTTGGCCGCGCCCGCCTCCTGACGGCAGGTAATGAAGCGGAAATCCTTGCCCTTCTCGTAAACGGCATCCAGCAGAGCCAGATAGCTCTCCCCCGGCACACCGAATGCAAGATCGGCTCCGTTGGCCAGAAGCGCGTCGGCAAGATGTTGGGCACCGGTCTGACGGGGCATGGGACATTTCCTTTCAGAAAATTTTTTCGTGCTGACTGCTAGCGATGTCGCGCAGGCGGAACAAGAGGCAGATGAAGCCGCGCCCCTGATCAGGCGAGCTAGTCCTCGATGGCGGCAACCAGCTGATCGAAGAAGTCCAGCATGACGGCACCATCAATCCAGCGCACCACGGCAACCAGATCATGGTCCGGGCTGACAAAGACGATATTGGTACCCGCGCCCAGGTGGAAATAGGCGTTCTCCGGCAAGCCCTCCGAATGGTAGCGGCTGCCCTGTCCGGTCAGGAAGAAGTTCATGTAGCCATAACCGGGATTGTGCTCGCCCGGGGTCAGCGCTGCCTCATAGAAGCGCTCGCTGAGGATGCGCTCTCCGTCCCAGACACCGCGATTGAGGTCGAGAAGGCCGAGCCGGGCCATGTCGTAGGCATCGATGAACATGCCCCCACCCCAATGTCCGCCTCCCGAGACAGAGAGCATACGCTCCCCGTCAATCTCCGCATAGCTGTTGGCGTAGCCATGCCAGACCCAGCCATCCGACGCACCGATCGGATCCATGATCCGCTCGCGCAGCACATCGGGCAGTTCCCGGCGGAATACGTGCGTTGCGGCAAGCGCCAGCGCATTCACGCGCACATCATTGTACTCATAGGCGCTGCCGGGCGAAGGCGGGCCGGCTACCAGATCGTCGTAGGCGTTCTCGCCCGGACGGTCGGCCCAGGCCGGCTTGCCCCACAGCTCGCCCCACCAGCCGCTGGTCTGGCGCAGCATCTGGTCCCAGCTGATCGGCGCATTGTGCCCGGTGTGAAAACGCTCATCGGGAACTTGCGCCGAAACGGGCATGTGAACATCGCCGATAAGACCATCATCCATGGCAATACCGACCACGTGTGAAAGGAAGGTCTTGGTGACCGAGAACGTCATGTCGACACGTTCCGGCTCGCCCCATTCCGCCACGATACGCCCGCCGCGCACGATGAGGCCTGAGGGCTCGCCCCGGTCCGCTAGCGGGCCCAGCGGATCGGAATAGGGTTCTGCCGACCATTGCAGCGGCACCATGATGGTAAGCTCGCGCGCACTGACCACATCGCCGAGGGGAGACTCGTTGCGGGTCTCGTTGGCAATGGCAAAATCAATCGCCGCCTGAAGGGCGCCGGCATCGAAACCGGCTTCTTGCGCCGTCGTGCGTTCCCAGTTTTCCGCACCCTCTGGCGGAAAATAGTCCTGCGCAGCTGCCAGCGGGGCAGAACCCAGCAAGAAAGCCGGGGCCAGCACTGCCGAAATCAGGGTGGTCTTCATTGCCTTGCCTCGCC
>NZ_JBQLZR010000133.1:0-4570 GCF_052168375.1 Glycocaulis sp. | reverse complement strand
AGCGATTTTTCGGTGCCTTCGCCATGTGATCTCTGGACCCCCACCTTCGTGGGGGTGACGAGGCATTGAGCGACCCGGGAGCGGAACCACCCCCGCGCCCGCCCGTTACTTTCCTTGCCGAACAGGGAAGGAGCAGGCATGCGGGCATTTTCGATATTTGTCGTGAGTACGATCCTGGCGCTGGGTGCGCTGGGCTATGGCGCGCATCTTCTGGGCGTGCCGGTACAATGGATCATTATTGGCGTGGTGCTGATTGGCGGCATCGCGCTTGCCAGCGGGGCGGGCCTTGCCCGCCGCCGCAACCAGACCAATGTCGCCGTCAGTTCTGATGACAAGGGCGGGGGGTAACTACACTCTCCTTGTCGTTCCCGTCCCCGCCTGCGCGGGGATGGACTCCGGCGGGAACCCAGAGCCGCTTGGCAATGTCCTCGCTCCACGATTTCTGGATGCCCGCCTGCGCGGGCATGACGAGCGTTGAACGTCTCAGATGCGTTTTCCCGGCGCACGCCGGGAACCAGAAAAAAAACTGGTCACCGGCTTGCGGCCGGTGAAACGTCGGACGGAAGCTAAAGCCCCAGCTCCCCCCACATCGCGTCGACGCGGTCGATGATCTCCTGCTCCATGAAGAGCTTTTCGCCCCATTCGCGGGTTGTCTCGCCTTCCCACTTGTTCGTGGCATCAAGCCCGATCTTGGAGCCGAGGCCGGACACGGGCGAGGCGAAGTCGAGATAGTCGATCGGCGTATGTTCGATGATGGTGCAGTCGCGGGCCGGGTCCATGCGGGTGGACATGGCCCACATCACATCCTTCCAGTCGCGCGCATTGATGTCGTCATCCACCACGATCACCCATTTGGTGTACATGAACTGGCGCAAGTATGACCACGCGCCCAGCATCACGCGCTTGGCGTGGCCAGGATAGGCCTTCTTCATCGAGATGACGGCGATGCGATAGCTGCACCCTTCCGGCGGCAGCCAGAAGTCGATGATCTCCGGGAATTGCTGGCGGATGAGCGGGATGAAGACCTCGTTCAGCGCCTCGCCCAGCACGCTCGGCTCGTCCGGCGGACGGCCCGTGAAGGTGGTGAGGTAGATCGGATCACGGCGCATGGTGATGGCGCTGATCTGGAAGACGGGGAAGCGTTCGACCGAGTTGTAATACCCGGTATGGTCGCCATAGGGGCCTTCCGGTCCGTCCTCATCGAGCAGGACATGGCCCTCCAGCACGATTTCCGCCTCGGCCGGCACTTTCAGCGGCACGGTCTTGCAGGGCACCAGTTCGGCCTTGCGGCCGCGCAAGAGGCCTGCAAACTGGTACTCAGACAGCGTGTCGGGCACCGGCGTGACGGCGGCCAGGATGGTGCCGGGATCAGCGCCGAGCACGGCGGCTGCGGGCAGGGGGTCGGGCCGTGCGCCCTTCCAGCGCTGGTAATGCTGTGCGCCGCCGCGATGCTTCAGCCAGCGCATCAGCGTGCGGTCCTTGCCCAGCTTCTGCATCCGGTAGATGCCCAGATTGAAATCGTCCTGCTTGTCCTCTGACGGGCCTTTGGTGACGACGAGCGGCCAGGTGATCAGCGGCGCGGGCTCGCCCGGCCAGCAGCCCTGGATGGGCAGGCGGTCCAGATCGATGTCATCGCCGGTCAGAACGATTTCCTGACACGGCGCCTTCTTCACCGTGCCGGGGCGCATCGCCATCACGGTCTTTGCCAGCGGCAGCATGTCGAGCGCGTCTTTCAGGCCGCGCGGCGGTTCGGGCTGGCGCAGGAAGGCGAGAAGCTCGCCAACCTCGCGCAGGTCTGCCGCGGTTCGGCGCGGCTCGCCGCCCATGGTGACGGCGCGCGCAACCCGGCCCACCGTGCCGAACAGATTGACGAGGGCGGGCATTTCGCTCGCCCGGCCATCGGCGTGAACCGGGTTTTCAAACAGGACGGCCGGGCCGCCCTTCGCGAGCAGGCGAGTCTGGATCTCCGTCATCTCCAGATGGGTGGAGACCGGGCGCGCAACGCGTTTGAGCTCGCCTTCTGCCTCCAGCAGGGCCATGAACTCGCGTAAGGATTTATAGGCCATGGCATGTGTCCCGGCTGACTGCGCCTACCGGTTATAGCGCGCAGATGCGCGCCTGCCAGTGCGGCCATGTGCGCCAGATGTGTAAGAGGGTGTAAAGGCTCACGCGCATCTACTCAGGTTGTGCCGATACCCCCTTTCGGCGCAACTCCTTGACGGAACGGGCCGGCACCCCCCACCGCCGGCCCGTTTCTATTTCGGTCTCGCGCTATTTCGCCTTGCCGCCCAGCACGTCCTGCCATTCGGGGTGACGTTCGATCTGGGCTTTCGCGAACGGGCAGAGTGGCACGATGCGCACGCCCCGGGCGCGTGCATCGAGAACGCCTCGCTCCACAAGCGCCTTGCCGACGCCCTTGCCGCGCCATTCATCGGGGACGGATGTGTGGTCAATGATGATCATTTGCGGGTTGAGGATGGAATAGGTCATCTCCGCATCGGGAAGGCCGTGCGCGCTGGCCACATAGCGGCCCTTGGAGCCGGAAACTTCCTCGGTGATGGTGAAGTCAGGCGTGTCGCTCATTGTCCGGCGTCCTCGGTGGGGGTTTCCTCAGTCAGGCTCTGGGCAGGCTGTTCGGGCAGGCGTGCGGCCAGGGCTGCGTTGGCAAGCGCTATGGAGCCGGAGCTGCGATAGTTCGTGGCGCCAAGGCGCACGACCACCATCTCCGCCGCCGGGATGATGAAGGCAATCTGGCCCTGGAACCCGTTCATCATGAAGCTGCCTTCGGGCAGGCCTGTCTCGAACATCCAGAAGCCGGAGCCGTAATCGCCGTCCGAGCCGGGCGTGGGTTGGCGCACATAGTCGATCCAGTCTTCCGGAATGATCTGCGTGCCGTCCGGCGCGCGTCCGCCATCGAGATAGAGCTGGCCGAGCCGGCCCCAGTCGCGTGCGCTGGCATACATGTAGCTGGACCATTGCAGCGTGCCGGCCTCGTCGGCCTCCACAATGGAGTTGTTCATGCCCAGCGGATCGAACAGCCATTCGCGAAGATTGGCTACTTCTCCGGCGGGCTCATCCCCCATCAGTGGCTCCAGCGCCGAGCCGGCCAGCACGGTATTGCCCGACTGGTAATCCCAGCGTTCGCCCGGCGCAGCGATCTGTTCGCGCGTTGCCGCATAGCGGGCCATGTCCGACTGCGTGAACAGCATTTGCGAGTTCGGGTCGGTGCCGTCATTCAGCTCGTAGCCCGCCAGTCCTCCGGTCATGCGAAGGAGATGGTCAATCGTGATTTCCGGGCGTCCGGCCTCTGCCAGCGCAGGAACCTGACCGGTTGCGTTGATGTCGATCAGGCCGCGCTCGACCAGCACCCCGGCCATGGTCGCAGCCAGTGACTTGGTCATTGACCAGCCGTGCAGCGGTGTCTCGGCCGTCACCCCGTCGGCATAGCGCTCGGCCACCAGGCGGCCCTGATGGAAGATCGCCACGCCCAGCGTGTTGCGGCCATCATCGGTGAAAGCCGCGTCCAGCGCCGCTTCAAGGGCGTTCGAGTCGAAATGTGCATCCCGGTGGGCGCTGTCGACCGTCATCGTATCGGCGGGGCGTTCGGGCAAGGACAGCGCCGCATCGAAATCGCCGCTGCCATGGACCAGCGTGCAGCCCAGCCCTTCGCGATAGACGGCTCTCTGGCGTCCCAGAAAGCCCAGGGCAGAGGCACTGACCGTGCGGGCCTCTTCGTCAATATCGACCCGGACCAGAGAGGCAAAATCACCCAGCAGAGGGTCGGTATAGAGGGCGCGCGCCCGGACCGGATCGAGACCGGACACAAACATCATTGAGCAGGTCTGCTTGGCGGTGATGCCGGTGCCGGTGGGCAGGTAGATACGTCCGATCGACGAGGTGGAGAGAAATATCCAGCCACCCAGTACGGCCAGAACGATAATGCTGCCGAGGACGGCCAGAACGCGTTTCATCAGCTTCACTCCCCCCGATTTTCCCCGTCAGGCCCAATTTAGCCGGACCTTGGCCGAAGCCCTATCCGAATCTTGAAAAGTCCGGCGGGCGGCGCTCCAGAAACGCCGTTACGGCCTCCTTGAATTCCTCAGATGCCAGCTGGGCAGCAAAAACCGCCCCTTCCTCGGCCATCAGGGTGTAGATGCCTTCGACGCCCTTGGTCATGAGGGCCTTGGATTTGCGCACGGCGTTGGGTGCCTTGGCGGCGAGCGCCTGGGCCCGCTTCATGACTTGCGTCTCCAGCTCGCCTGCCGGGAAGACTGCATTGATGAGGCTTTTGGCCTCGGCACGGTCCGCATTCCAGCTTTCGCCCAGAAGCAGCAGTTCCGAGGCAACAACCCGGCCCACCATGCCCGGCAGGACCGCGCTGGAGCCGAACTCCGGCACGAGTGCAAGATCGACAAAGGGCGTCTTGAAGACCGAGCGGTCAGACGCATAGGCGAGATCACAATGCAGAAGCAGGGTAACGCCAATGCCGATGGCCAGCCCGTCGCCGCAGCCGATGACAGGCTTGGACGCCCCCAGCAAAGCGCGCATGAAGCGCTCCACCGGCGGCATG
>NZ_JBQLZR010000132.1:0-8692 GCF_052168375.1 Glycocaulis sp. | reverse complement strand
GGCAGTTGCGCATCGAGGTCGAGGGTGCGCCGGGGGCTGCGCGCATAACCGGCATCGATGCAGACGTTCTGCAGAGGCTACTGGCCGACGGTGTGATCCCGGTCGTGGCCGGGTTTCAGGGTATTGATGCGCACGGGCGCCTCGCGACACTGGGCCGGGGCGGGTCAGACCTTTCGGCAGCCGCCATAGCGGCGGCCATTGGCGCCGAGTGCGACATCTATACCGATGTGGACGGGGTGTTCACGACGGACCCGCGCATAGAGCCTGCGGCGCGGCGGCTGGAGCGCATTTCACACGATGAGATGCTGGAACTGGCGGCCATGGGTGCCAAGGTCCTGCAGACCCGCTCGGTCGAGTACGCGAAAGCCAAAGGCGTCGCGATGCGCGTCAAATCGAGCTTTGCCGCGCCGGGCACCAGTCTTGGGACTGAAGTCCTGAGCGAGACCAAGCTGGCCGAACGGCGCGTGGTGTCCGGCATTGCCTATGCCCGCTCGCAGGCCCGCATCGCGGTGCCGGGCATCGATAGCGAAGGCAAAGGCGCAGGCCCGCTTTTCGCGGCGCTGGCAGGCGCCGGCGTGCATGTGGACATGATCGTTCAGGGCCGGGCGCGCTCTGGCGGCACCAATCTGGAATTTTCCGTCGAGGCGCGCGACCTGCGCAGCGCGCTTGATGCGCTGGCCGGTCATGAGGGTCTGAGTTCTGAAATCGGCCTCGCCAAGGTGTCGGTCGTCGGCACGGGGTTGAGGGGGCGGGCAGATGTGGCGCGCACGCTCTACGGCGTGCTTCAGGGCGAGGCGATCGGCGTGCGGATGCTGGCCACATCCGAGATCAAGATTTCAGCACTCGTGAACGAGGATGCTCTGGAACGGGCGGTTCGCGCCCTTCATGCAGCCTATCGGCTCGACGAGGGTTGACGAAGCGGGCGAAAGCGGTCACTGCCCGCCCGAAAATCCAAGACAGCCTGCCCGCAATCCGGGATGGATGACGCCGCCATGACGCCGACTATGCCCACACTGGACGGCAAGGCCCTGCGAGGGCCGCGGCGGCTATTGCACCGCATCCGCGATCTGATGGCCCAGCAGGATCAGGCGCAGGCGCGCCTCGACCGGCTGACCCGCATCATCGCCGAAGAGACCGGCTCGGACGTGTGCTCGATCTATCTGGTGCTGCCCAGCGGCGCGCTGGAATTGTCGGCGACGCACGGCCTCAAGGCCGAAGCGGTTCACAATCTGCGCCTTGCGCGCGATGAGGGCCTTGTGGGCCTTGTGGCCCAGCGTGCCCGGCCCGTCTCGGTGGAAAACGCGCCCGCCCACCCCAGCTTTGCCTACAAGCCGGAAACCGGCGAGGAGCCGTTCAAGAGCTTTGTCGGTGTGCCGGTCTTGCGCGGCGGGCGGCTGGTGGGGGTTCTGACCGCCCAGACCATGGCGGTGCGGCCCAGCACCGAAGAGGAAATCGAAACGCTGCAGACCGTGGCCATGCTGCTCGCCGAGATCGTGGTCTCGGGCGAGTTGCTGCGCGCGGAGGCCTTCTCCGATCTCGAACTGCGTGCCTCCGGCCCGGAGCGCTATGCCGGTGCGGCGCTGTCTGCTGGGATCGCGATGGGCGTGGCGGTCATACACGAGCCGCATGTTGCCTCTGGCCGGATGATTGCCGAGGACGCAGAAGCAGAAGAGGCGCGCCTTGATGGTGCGGTCGCCGATCTGCGCAGGGGTCTCGATGAATTGCTTGAATCGGGCCGCGCGCCGATCGGCACGCCGTCGCGTGACGTGCTGGAAGCCTACCGCATGTTTGCCCATGACCGGGGCTGGATTGACCAGCTTCGCGAGGCGGTGCGCTCCGGCCTGACAGCCGAGGCCGCTGTGGAGCGGGTGCGCAACGCTCACCGCGCCCGCCTGATGAAGGCTCGGGAGGCGCATTTCCGCGAACGCCTGCACGATCTGGAAGACCTCGCCAACCGCCTCCTGCGCCATCTCGCCGGACCCGATGCGGTGCGGGCCCTGACCGAATTGCCGCCCAATGCAATCCTTGTGGCCCGCTCCATAGGCCCGGCAGAGCTGATGGAGCTTGACCGCTCGCGCCTGATTGGCCTTGCCACAGAGGAAGGCTCTGCCACCAGCCATGCGGCCATCGTCGCCAAGGCTCTGGGCATCCCCATGGTGGGCCAGGTCGAAGGCGCGCTCGACCGGGTCGAGGATGGCGACACGCTGGTCATTGATGGCGAGTTCGGGGTCCTGCACGTGCGTCCGGGCGACGAGGTGCTCACCGCCTATGCCGAGCGCATGGAAGGGCTCTCCAAGGCCAATCAGGCCTATGCCGCGCGGCGCGACGAACCGGCAGTGACCGCAGACGGCACGGCCATGGAGCTTTCCATGAATGCCGGCCTGCTGATCGAGCTGCCGCGTCTTGCCGAGACCGGCGCGGCGGGGGTCGGGCTTTTCCGTACCGAATTCCAGTTCATGATTTCCCACACCCTGCCGCGCGTCTCGACCCAGATCGAGATGTACAAGGCGGTGCTGAACGCGGCGGGCGGCAAGCCGGTCGTCTTCCGCACGCTGGACCTTGGCGGGGACAAGGTGACCCGCTTCATTCCCGAATTGCGCGAGCCCAATCCGGCGCTCGGCTGGCGGGCACTTCGCATGGGCCTCGACCGGCCTGCGCTGACCCGCTACCAGCTGCGCGCGCTTGTACGCGCCAGCGCGGGGCAGGCGCTGAAAGTCCTCTTCCCCATGGTTGCCGACATTGGCGAACTCGCCCGCGCGCGTGACCTGCTCCATACCGAGCTGGAACTGGCCCGCCGTCATGGCCACGAGGTGCCGTTGAGCGTCGCGACAGGTCTGATGATCGAGACGCCGGCGGTCGCGTTCGCGCCTGAACCCTTCCTGGCGCTATGTGATTTTGCCGCCGTGGGCGCCAACGACCTCATGCAGTACTTCTTTGCGGCGGACCGCCAGAACCCGCAGGTCGCCCATCGCTATGATGTTCTGAACCCGGCGCCGCTGAAGCTTCTCAAACATATCCGCGAGGCCTGTGACGCGGCCGGCAAGCCGGTTTCGGTATGTGGCGAGATGGCGGGGCGGCCTCTGGAAGCGTGCGTTCTGGCAGGGCTTGGCTATCGCCGCCTGTCGATGGCGGCGGGCAGTATCGGACCGGTCAAGGCGGCGCTTCTGGAATGTGACAGCGTGCGGCTCTCAGCCTGGCTGGACCGGGAAATGGCGAATGACGCTCCGCGTCCGGATAAATCCTTGAGACAAAAGCTGATCAAAGCTGCGCAAGACGCCGGAATATCTTCACGACTTGTTGATAACCGTGCTGCATTTTGATTTAATCCACTTGCGCTGCGATCAAAAAGTCACAGGAAAGTGGCCCGACTCGGCGCGAGTGGTGAGGGGAAGCCGCTGACAAGCGGTTCAAATTGCGATGCAAAAGCTGGCCGGTCAGGTAGCAGGAAGTCAGTACGTGCCCATGGATGCCGTCTTTGCCAATGCGCCGGTTGCGGCGCACGGCCCTTCAAGTGTTGGCGACACCCTCAGGCAGGCACGGCTCAAACATGGCTGGACCCTCGATTCCGCCGCGGCGCGCACCCGCATCAAGCGCGACTATCTGGAAGCGCTCGAAGCCATGGATCCGCGCGGTCTGCCGTCGCGCGCCTACACGATCGGCTATCTGCGCGCCTATGCCGGCTTTCTCGAGCTGAACGTTTCCGAGCTGGTCGACCAGTTCAAGCTGGAGGTCGAGTGCGAAACAGGCCGGGCCCAGCCGACCGCTCCGAAAAAGAAACGCGAATTCAAGCTGCCCAAGGGCGTCATTGGCGCTGTTGTCATTCTGGGCAGCGTGCTGGCCGCGACCAGCTGGTATGGCGTGCACATCACCCGCACGGGCGCTTTCGCCGAGGCACCCGATCCGGCCCTGCTTCTGGCCACGCCCCGTCCGGTTGTGGAGTCCAGCCGCGCGCCCGATCCGGCCCGTATCTGGGCAGACCTTCCCACCGCCCATGCGCCCGAAGCGCTGGTGTTCACCGCGATCTCGCCGGTGACGCTCGAAGTGCGCGATGCGTCAGGCCGCGTCCTCTTCGCACGGGAGCTGGCTGCCGGCGCGTCCTATCGTGCGCCGGATGAGGCAGGCCTTGAGGTTACCGCCACCGATGCAGGCGCGCTGCGCGTGCGTTCGGGTTCACAGGATATCGGTGTGCTCGGCGAAAGCGGGCAGATACTGGAATCCTTGGCCATGGACGGTTTTGTCCAGAACTGGCGCACCGCCCAGGCGGCCGCCAGCGCTGGCGGTGCGGCGGGCGCTGCGCCGGGCCGGTAGGTCCGTTTTTTCACACTGACTGCGGCAAAGCGGCATACCTTGCGTGAAGTGGGGTGTCGAATTGCGCGTGCGCGCTACCATATCAAAGGCACACCCCTTCAAACCGCCCGCAGGATAATCCCATGGCCCATGCTTCCTCGCCCGAAACGCTCTCCAGCCCGTCCATTGACCCGGCGGAGGTGGAGAAGTTTTCGCGCATGGCGGCAGAATGGTGGGACCCCAAATCCAAGTTCGCGCCCCTGCACAAGTTCAACCCGGCGCGCCTGACCTGGATACGCGAGCGCCTGTGTGCCCATTTCGGCGGTGAAGGACGCACACCGCTGGAGGGGTTGGACCTTCTTGATATCGGGTGCGGCGGCGGGCTGGTGTCCGAACCCATGGCGCGCCTTGGCGCGAAGGTGACAGGTGTCGATGCGGCCGAGGCCAATATCAAGACGGCGCTCGTCCATGCGCAGGAGGCAGGCCTCGACATCGACTACCGGCACGGCACTGCCGAGCAGCTACTGGCATCGGAAGGGGCGGGCCGCTTCGATGTCGTGCTCAATCTGGAAGTGGTGGAACATGTCGCCGACCCGGTGCAGTTCCTGACCGATTGCGCGGCGCTGGTGAAACCCGGCGGGATGATGATTGTCGGCACGATCAACCGGACGAGCCGGGCCTTCGTGACCGCGATTTTCGGGGCGGAATATGTGCTGGGCTGGCTGCCGCGCGGTACGCACCGCTTTGACAAGCTGGTAAAGCCGGAAGAGGTCGAGGCAGCGCTGAAAGCGGCAGGCCTCTTTCCCGAAACCCCCGTGGGTGTCAGCTATAATCCGCTCAAAGACAGCTTCTTCATTAGCTCGGATGCGGGCGTGAATTATCTGCTGGCGGCCGACAAGCCGGCGTGACGCCCCTGCGTGTCAGGCGTTAGCGCAGGCCGCTGGCGCCCGAGCCGGAGCTGGCGCGCCGTTCGGAGCGCTCTGCAACCAGCATGTTCTCACGCTCGGCGTCGCCATTGGCAGGGGCGGCCTGATCGCGCAGAGCAATGATGCGGTCGCGTTCCACACCGAATACGCCCAGCTCGTCGGCTTCCAGACGGCGGCCCGTCGGCAGTTCTAGGCTCATCGGATTCATCGGACGGCCATTGAGGTGCACTTCATAGTGCAGGTGCGGCCCCGTCGATGCGCCCGTGGTGCCGACATAGCCGATGGTCTGGCCTTGCGTCACACGTGTGCCTGCCCGCACGCCGCGCGCAATGGAGTTCAGGTGGGCGTACACGGTCTGATAGCCGTTGGAGTGGCGCAGGCGGATGTAATTGCCGAACGTGCCGAACCAGTCAGCGCGCTCCACGGTGCCATTGCCGGCCGCATAGATCGGAGTGCCCGTCGGCGCGGCGAAATCGGTACCGTTATGGGGCCGGTTGGTGCGGCGGATCGGGTGGAAGCGCATCCCGAACTGGCTGGAAATGCGCGCACCGTTGATCGGCATTTTCATCAGCAGGCGGGCCGCGCTTTCGCCTTCGGCGGTGTAATAGCCGATATCGCCGTCTTCGGCCTCAAAGCGGAAGTATTCCAGCGGATTACCGCGCCCTGCAAAGGTCATGTAGAGGATGTTTCCGGTGCGGATCACCTCGCCGGCGCGATTGGTGTAGCGCTCGAAGACGATATCGAACGTGTCGCCATACCGGATAGTGCGGAAGTCGACCGCGTGGCCCAGCACCAGTGCCATGTCGGTGACGATGCGGTCAGTGGCACCAGCTTCCAGGGCTGCGGCGTAAAGGCTGGAGGTGATCTCGCCGGTAGCGCGGACGATCTCGCGCTCAACGGTCATGACGGCTTCGCGGGTGCGGTAGCTGCCATCGGCGCTGCGCGCCACGGTCAGCGTGCGTTCTGAATCGGGACGGAAGGAAATGCCGGTCAGCGTCAGGCCGGTCTCGTCATCGGCGGAAATGCGCTGCAGCGGGTCACGCTCGAAGAAAAGGTTCAAGGACTGGCCGGCGCGCAGGGAGCGGGCCGGATAGACCGGATCAAGCGCGGCAATGGCGCGTGCGGCGTCCACGCGGCTGGCGCCGGCATCGGACAGGACGCTGGCAAAGGTCTGGCCCGAGCGGACCGTGACTTCAGTGGCCAGAAGGACCGGGCAATCCATGCAATTGGTGAAGGCGGCGTGTTCGGCCATCACCATGTCATCAAGGGAAGGCGCGGCTTCGGCGGCTTCAGCCATCAGGGCCGAACCGACCGGATCGAGCGCGTCATACTCTGGAGCCGCCGCTGATGCCGACGTGCCGGACATGGTGCGGCTGATCAGGATCGCCGCGACCAGCAGCAGCGCCACGGTCAATGTTGCAAAGAAAACCAGCGCACGAGAGCGGTGGGCGTCAGCGAGGCGGACGTCAAAACCGGACATGCGAATTATTTCCCTCTTTCCCGCGCGGGTCTCATTACAGGCCGCCATTCCAGCGAGGCAAGATGCAGGCCAGTATCACCCCCCGTGACAGGCTGTCATCTTCCCCGGATCGTGCCGGAGCGGCACACACAGTGACAAGGACGAATCATCTTGCCAAGGGGTGTTATGTCGCCGGTGGAAGGTTAATGTCCTGCTTGCGCAGCCGCATCGCGCCTCCGGCGTTGAAAGGAATGCAATGAAAACGTGGCTACTCGGGGGCGTTCTCGGCGCCATGCTGATATTCGCCATCTACTTGTCGGCGCGCCTGTGGATGAGCATGGACAATGCCGTTGGCGGCCATGGCTGGGCAGCGCTGGCGATCGGCGCGGTGCTGACCTTTGTTGTCGGGGCAGGGCTGATGGCGCTGGTCTTCTTCTCGTCGCGGCATGGCTATGACGATGATGACCGGGAGCCGTGAGGCCGGGCGCGCGCGTTAACTCTTTCGCGATCAAGAATCGGCTAATGCTGCGTCCATGAGCACGCAACACACCCCCACCGCCAGCGAGCTTGCCGCACTTCTGTGCGCCCGGCTCTGCCATGATCTCGTCAGCCCGGTTTCCGCGCTCGGCGCAGCCCTGTCTGTCCTCGACGACGAAAACGCCGCAGACATGCGCGATGATGCGATCGAGCTGATCCGCACCGGGGCAAACCAGGCCCATGCCAAGCTGGAATTTGTGCGCCTTGCCTTTGGTGCTGGCGGGTCACGTCCCGGCAGCATTGATACAGGCGAGTTGAAGCGTCTCGCCGAGGCGATGTTCGCCAGCTCCAAGCCGGATCTGGTCTGGAAGGTGCAGGCAGCAGGTCTCGACAAGCCGGCGGCGCGGGTTCTTCTGAACCTCGTCTGGATGGCGGTGGACAATGTGCCTCGGGGCGGCACCGTCACGGTCGAGGCGACCGCAAGCGATGCCGGTGACAGCCGCCTGAAGATCGTTGCAGCCGGTCCGCGTGCGCGCATCGATCCGGCCTATGTCGAGGCGCTGGCCGGCCGGGCCGGTGAGGATGGCTATGATGGCCGTTCCATCCAGCCGTATTACGCCGGTCTGATCGCTCGTGAGCATGGCGGGCGGGTCGAGGCGCGTGCCGAGGAGGAGCGCATCGAATATGTGGCGCTTCTGGGCGCGCAGGCCAGCGTTCAGGCAGCCTGATACAGGGCGCACGTTCCGGGCGCGTCGCCAAACGATGCGTTAACCTCGATCATGTGATTCTCCACCCTTGATGTATGTGCGCGGGCGCCGCGCCAGTTCGCCCTGCGGGCGGCTGTTCAGGGGACGGGTTCACCATGGATGAGCTGATTGGCGAATTTCTGGCCGAAACGGCAGAAAGCCTGGATACGATCGACGTCGAGCTGGTGAAGTTCGAGTCCGATCCTACAGACCGGGCAACCCTCGACAATATTTTCCGCCTGCTTCACACGATCAAGGGCACGTGCGGCTTCCTCGGCCTTGTACGGCTCGAAGCGATAGCGCATGCCGGCGAGACGCTGCTGGGCAAGTTCCGCGATGGAACCCTGGTTGCAGACAGCGCCGCGGTGACCCTGGTCCTGCAATCGCTTGACCGCATCAAGCTGGTGCTTGCGGGTCTCGAGCAGACGGGCAACGAGCCGGAAGGCGATGACAGCGCCCTGATTGCAGAGCTGGAAGCGCTGGCAACCGGAGAGGCGGCGCCTGCACCTGCGCCCGCTCCTGAACCTGAACCGGAGCCCGAACCGGAAATCGCCGCTATTGCTGAAGTTGAAGCCGAAGCGGGCTTTGACGCCGATCTTGGCCGCCCCTTGCGTCCAGGAGAGGTCTCGCTGGCCGAGCTGGAAGCCGCTTTCCTGTCCGCAGACGGACCGGAGATCATGGCCGCGCCCGCCGAAGACGACATTGATAGCGACGATGAGGCGGAGATCATTGCGCCGGTGAAACCGGCCGCCCGTCCCCAGAGCGCTGCAAGCCCGGTAATGGCTGCTGGCGATGAC
>NZ_JBQLZR010000131.1:0-1771 GCF_052168375.1 Glycocaulis sp. | reverse complement strand
CAGGCGCGGGTGCCGCTGGCAGGCGTCATGATTGATGGCAGAGGCGGACCAGTGGACGCTGAGGCGGCGATCGCCGCTCTTGCTCCGGCCGAGCATCACGACCCCCTGGCCCGGCGCATGCTGGCCACGGCTATCGCGCTGGGACCGCAGGGCCTCGCGGCCGGTGCGGCCAGCCGCTACGCGCACGCGAAAGCGGGCGACCGGGAAGCAGCGGTCGAAACTGGCATCCTCCTGATCAGGGACAACCCGGACGCTGCGGCGCATCTGTTGCTGGATGCCGCCCGGCGGGGGTCAGGGCTCGGCGTGGCTGCGCTTGTTGAGCTGGCACGGGAGCGTGGGGAGACGTGGGCCGAGCTGGATAGTCAGCTTGGCCGGCTACAAGCCAGTGGACACCCTTTGGCGCCTTCGCTCGCCTCTCGTTTGAAGGGATTACCCGTTTCGCCGCTACCGCCAGACGCCAGCGCACCGGACTCGGTCAACTTCAGCTTTCTGGAGGATGCCGTGGCAAGTTCCATGCGCGAGCCGCTTCACGAGAAGCCACGCATCACCGCAAACGCTTCTGCGCTTTCAGTGGCGTTGTGTGACTATGTACTGGGCATGAGCTGGCCGGGGCTGAAGCGGGCCGAGATCTTCAATACCCTCACAGGCCGCACCAACCCTGATCCGCACCGCAAGGCCTACACAACCAGCTTGCCGCGTTCCTTGCAGTCACTTCCTGTAGCGCTCATGACGGCGCGCATGGCCGAGGCGACCGGAGCCAGCGCCCTCCATGGCGAAGGGCTCGCAATCCTTGTCTATTACCCAGGCGACGAGTATCGGCCCCATCTCGATTGTTTTGCCGCCGATGATGGCTGGGCCAGCGCGGAGCTGGCAGCGCAAGGGCAGAGGCGGGCAACTGCCCTTACGGCGCTCAACCAGGCCTATGAAGGGGGTGCGACACAGTTCTCACGCCTCGACCTCGCCTGGAGGGGACGAACGGGAGACATTCTGACATTCGAGAACGTAACAACGGACGGCAATCCCGACCCCATGAGCCTGCATGCCGGCAGCGCGGTAACATCCGGGTGGAAGGCCCTTGCCAGCCTGTGGGTCAGGGAACGAATTCCGGGCGCAAACGGCATTGCCGAACGCAGCTGAGGATCGAAGCGGCACGGATCCGTGACATCCAGACAAAACAAAACCCCCGCGGAAGCGGGGGTCTGTCATGTCGATTGAAAAGAAAAAGGATAGCTGGCGTCAAACGGGCGGACCGGGCGGCGACCTACTCTCCCATGCCTTAAGACATAGTACCATCGGCGCAGAGGGTCTTAACGGCCGTGTTCGGGATGGGAACGGGTGGGATCCCCTCGCTATAACCACCCGGTCGGCTCGTTTGACGCGGTTTCACAGAGACATTTATTCCTGACTTTACACGGGCCTTCATGATGGACGAGGCAATCGCCATTCATGAGCAACGCGTGATCAAGCCGATCGAGCAATTAGTACTGGTCCGCTCCACGCATCGCTGCGCTTCCACTTCCAGCCTATCAACGTGGTGGTCTTCCACGGCTCTCAAGGGATACCTGGTTTTGAGGGGGGCTTCCCGCTTAGATGCTTTCAGCGGTTATCCCGTCCGCACTTAGCTACCCTGCTATGCTGCTGGCGCAACAACAGGTCCACCAGAGGTGCGTCCATCCCGGTCCTCTCGTACTAGGGACAGCTCCTCTCAAGTATCCGACACCCACGGCAGATAGGGACCGAACTGTCTCACGACGTTCTAAACCCAGCTCAC
>NZ_JBQLZR010000130.1:0-9291 GCF_052168375.1 Glycocaulis sp. | reverse complement strand
GCCAGCCCATGCGCGTGCGTCCGCCCTGCCCTCTTGCAGAGGCGCTGGGGGAGACCACCGACCCGTATCTCTTCAGCGGCGCGGAAGCAGAGGCCTTTGGCGCCGTCCGGGCCCGTGCCCGCCTCATGCGCTACGGGCTTGATGCGTATGGCTATGCCATGGTTGCGCTTGGCGGCCTCGATTTCGTCGTCGAGTCCGGCCTCAAGACCTGGGATGTCGCCGCGCTCGTTCCTGTGGTCGAAGGGGCAGGGGGTATACTTACGAACTGGTCCGGCGGGCCTGCCCATGAGGGCGGGCAGGTCGTTGCGGCATCCAGCGAGGGATTGCATCGCGAATTGCTGGCGCTGCTGGCGCCCGCCGCGCGCGCCTAGCGCACCTCGATGGTAAGGCGCAACGGCAGGGCCTCCAGTTCAACCTGTCCGCCCTGCCGGCCGATGCGCCCGGTCATGCGCAAGGATAGCGTATTGTCATACGCCTCAAGTGACTGGCGCTGACCATTCCGGCTGGTCAGCCAGCCATCGGGCGCGGGGCCGTCAAAATGCCAGACAAGCGTGTCGAAGCGCGGCGCCATCAATGCGGCCAGCCCCATGGCATCGCGCTGGAAGTGGTCGACGGCATGTGTGATCGCTGCCAGATCCGAGATCGGATAGTGCCTTGCCGGTGCCAGTTCCGCCACAATCTCCAGCCTTATCGCCGGTAGCGGGCGCTGCGCATCGTGATGCATCCGGCTTGCGCGGGTGACAAAGCCTGCCGCTTCGGCGGCTTGCGGAATGATGAGGTAACCCTCCGTATCCACTTCGAGCGGCAAAAGCGTACCGTCCAGCCCTTCGAGCCAGAACCCCGACACGGCCTCATCCGGTGCAGGTGGCGGGTCGAGACGATAGGCTGGCCGGAAGGCAAGCTCGCCGTTTTGCGCCTGTGCGACGTAGGTGCGCCAGAACGGCAGAAGCCGTTCGGCCGGATAGGCGTTGAGCGATGCGGGCGGTGCCTGATCCTGGCCGCTGGCTGCGTTTGCCAGAGCGGCACCGGCAAAGACAGCCAGCGCCAGCAGTGATGTCAGGATACGGATCACTCGGACTGTGAACCGCCGGGCTTGCGGAAGAGCAGCGTCATGCGGTCGGACTCCCCGATCGATTCATAAGGCGCGCTGTCAAATTCCGGGTCTGGCTCGCCGCCGACCGGCGAGGTACGTGAAACCGGCGGCAAGGTCCAGACACCGAACGGATGATCCGCCGTATCGGCGGGATTGGCGTTGATCTCCGATGATGCCACCAGTTCGAACCCGGCTTCGGTCGCCAGGGCGATGACATAGTCTTCCTGCACATAGCCGGACCCGGCGCGCGGGTCCTGCGGCTGGCTCGCGGGCAGGCGGTGTTCGACAACACCCAGAATGCCGCCCGGCCGCAAGGCGGCGTAGAAGTCGGCAAAGGCTTTCTCTTCAAAGCCCCGCGACATCCAGTTGTGCACATTGCGGAAGGTGAGCACGGCATCGGCACTGCCCTCGGGCACGATAGGGCCGGTCTCCGGGCCGAATGCGGCGATCTGGATTTCGCCGAAGAGCGGAGCGGAGAAGCGCTCGACATAGCTGTCTATGAAGGCCTGGGTCTGGGCATTGCCCGCCGGATCGAAATGCGCGGCCACGTAAGTGCCGCCATTGGCAGCGATCCAGGGCGCGAGCACTTGCGTGTACCAGCCGCCTGCGGGCCAGATTTCCACAATGGTGCCTGACGGGTCGATCTCGAAGAATTCCAGCGTCTCGCGCGGATTGCGCCAGACATCGCGGGCGATGGCGTCAGCGCGCCATTCACCGGACACGGCCCAGGCAAGCGATCCGGTTTCGGGGGCCGTTGAAAGCGCCGCCGCCGTCTCCTCGCCTTGCGCACCTTCCGCCTCAGCCTGCGCAGGCTCCCCGGCTTCCTCTTCGGTGGTGGTTTCCGCGCCGCCGGTGGCGTCACCTGCCTGCGCGTCTGCGTCTCCGGCTTGTGCCTCTTGTGCTGGCGCTTCCTCGCTTGCCGGAATGGCAGGCTCGGAGGCGTCGCCGCACGCCATCAGGGGCAGGCAGAAGGCCAGGGCAGAAACGGTGACGAGCAGACGCATACGGTATTCCTCATGCTGGCACCGGTCTGCACCGGCGGGGTCGGGCGAAGCGGACGCAAGACTAGCGCCGTGGCGGCAAATGGCAAAATCGCAAAAAGCACAGCCGCGCCCCTCTTGCGCACATCGACTGGCCTACCCATCTCGATTGGGCAGGGACGCCATAACGGGTTCCTGGCCTTTGTAACCACGGACAGTTTTCCGGTCCGGCGCACGCTCGTCAGAGGTGCGAACCATCAACCGGGGAAAGGTCCACATGATCGCTTCTGAAGGAGGATCTCCATGCGTACCATCGACTACACGCCGCTTTACCGCACGATTGTCGGGTTTGACCGTCTGGCCAACATGATCGACTCGGCGGCCAAGCAGGAAACGGGCAATGGCTACCCGCCCTACAATATCGAACAGCTCAGCGAACACGAATACGTCATCGAGCTGGCCGTGGCCGGTTTCGGTGAAGGCGATCTGGACGTTCAGGTCCAGGAAAACGTGCTGACGGTGTCTGGCAAGCGCGAAGGCAGCGATGCCGAACCGCGCCAGTTTATCCATCGCGGCATTGCCGAGCGTTCCTTCGAGCGCCGCTTCCATCTTGCCGATCATATCCAGGTGCGTGATGCGCGTCTGGAAAACGGGCTTCTGGTGCTGCGCCTGGAGCGCGAGATCCCCGAAGCCAAGAAGCCGCGCCAGATCGCCATTAACGGCAAGTCCGGTGCCAAGCTGATCAGCGGCTCGAAGACCAAGGCCGCATAACGCCTGATACCGCTCCGCCGGACCGGAGCGAAGGCAGGACGGCCAGAGCGTGGTGCGGTGTCCCCTTCCGCAGAGAGCGCCCGGTCCTCCTGCAGACTGCAAGACAAAACGCCCGCGTGCTCTTACCCTGGCACGCGGGCGTTTTCATGTCCGCTGACGGGTATCAGAGGCCCAGCTCTTCCTCCAGCCGGTCAATGGCCTCCAGCCAGAGGGCGGCGCTCATGTCCGAAGGCATGCGCCAGTCACCGCGCGGCGACAGGGCACCCGCCGAGGTCAGCTTCGGCCCGTTGGGAACGGCAGACCGCTTGAACTGGCTCTGTCCGAAGAAGCGGGCATGAAAGACGCGCAGCCATTTGAGGATTTCGGCCATGGAATAGTGGCGCCGGTCGGCCTCTGCCACGTGATCCGGCCAGTCGCTGCGCGAGGCCTCGCCCCAGGCGCTTTCCTGCAGGAAGGCGATCTTTTCCGGTCCGAACCCGTAGCGCACCACATGGTGCAGGGTGAAATCCTGCAAAGGATAGGGACCAATGCGCGCTTGCGTGCTCTGCATCGCCCCGTCCGCCCCCGCCGGGACCAGTTCAGGCGAGATTTCGGTCGCCAGAATGCGTTCCAGAACCGCATTCGCTCCCCGTCCGGCCTCGCCGGTGCGGGCGGCCCAGGCAATCAGGTGCTGGATCAGGGTTTTGGGCAGGCCCGCATTCACGTTGTAGTGCGACATGTGATCGCCAACGCCATAGGCGCACCAGCCCAGCGCCGCTTCGGACAGGTCGCCGGTGCCGATGACCAGCGCATTCTCGTGATTGGCGGCGCGGAAAAGATAGTCGGTGCGCAGGCCGGCCTGCACGTTCTCGAACGTTATGTCGTACTCGGAGCGGCCTTGCGCAAAGGGATGTCCGAGGTCGGACAACATGCGCTCGGCGGCTGGGCGGATATCGATCTCGCGGTGCGTGACGTCCAGCGCCTCTGCCAGCTCGATTGCCTGCTGGCGCGTGGCATCGCTGGTGGCAAAGCCCGGCAGGGTGTAGGCGAGAATATCCTTGCGGGCGAGGCCAAGCCGGTCAAAGGCACGGGCGGTCACGATCAGGGCCTGGGTTGAGTCCAGTCCACCGGAAATGCCGATGACGGCGCGGCTGATGCCGCTCGAACGCAGGCGCTGGACCAGCGCCTCGACCTGTATCGACCAGGCCTCATGGCAGTCCTCATCGAGACGGGCCGGGTCGGAGGGCACAAACGGAAAGCGGCGCACCGGGCGTTCCAGCGGCAGAGTTTCGTCAAGCGGGGGCGCAAACGTGAAGCCGATCCGGTGCCATTTCGCGATACGGTCCTGCGCATTGCGCGCGGAGTCCCGGTAGGTGGAAAAGCGCAGACGGTCCTGAACGATGCGTTCCACATCAATGTCGGTGACCAGCCCCGAACCGTCCTCGAAGCGCGGGCCTTGTGCCAAGGTCTCGCCCAGCTCGCAGGCAATCGTCTGCCCGTCCCATGTCAGGTCGGTGGTGCTCTCGCCGGTGCCGGAGGCGGCGAACACATAGGCGCCAAGCGTCTTTTGTGACTGCACACGCACCAGCGCCTCGCGCTCGCGCGCCTTGCCGATCAGGGCGTTGGACGCCGAAAGATTGACCATGATGCTGGCGCCGGCGAGCGCGCCATCAAGGCTTGGCGGATGCACCGCCCACAAATCCTCGCAGATTTCGGCCATCAGGCTGAAGCCGGGCATATCCTCGGCTTCAAACAGCAAGCCCGTCCCGAAAGGTGCGTCCTGCCCGGCATAACGGACATGGCGGCCCGTATAGGGCCGGCCTTCGGCAAACCAGCGCTTTTCGTAGAATTCGCGATAATTGGGCAGATAGGTTTTCGGCACGATGCCCAGCAGCCGCCCGCGATGAATGATCAGTGCGCAGTTATAAAGCTGGTGGTCCACCCTCACGGCTGCGCCTGCCACAATGACCGGCATCAGCTCGGCGGAGGCGGCAATCAGGGCCTCGCTCGCGCGTTCGGACGCGTCCAGCATCAGGGCCTGATGGTGCAGATCGTCAATCGCATAGCCGGTCAGGGACAGTTCGGGAAACAGGACGATACCGGCACGGCGCCGGTCCGCCTCGCGTGCAAGGGCGTTCAGACGCTTTGCATTTTCCATCGGGTTGCCCGGCGCCACATGCGGCGCGAAGGCGGCCACACGGACAAAACCGTGGCGGTAGAGATTGTGGAAAGCGGGCATGGCGCCTCTTTTGCTCAATCTGAGTATTTCAGAGCCGCCAGAGACGCCTTTCCGTCACAAAAATCAAGGGTGAATGCGTGCCTAGCGGCTCAGGCCGCCGGTTCCATGAGGCTGCGGCCGATGGCCAGGAAGCGCTCGCGGCGTTTGCGGCGCAAGGTGGCCGGGTCCAGCCCTTCGAGGCTGGAGAGGCTTTCCTCCATCGCATCGCCGACGGCCTTGATCGTGCCTTCGCGGTCGCGGTGCGCCCCGCCGACCGGCTCGCCAATGATCTTGTCGATTATCTTGAGGCCGATCAGGTCCTGCGCGGTGATCTTCATGGCGATGGCTGCGTCGCGGGCCTTGGCCCCGTCGCGCCAGAGGATCGAGGCGCAGCCCTCCGGCGAGATCACCGAATAGATGGAATGCTCCAGCATCATTACCGTGTTGGCCGAGGCCAGCGCAACCGCGCCGCCCGAACCGCCTTCGCCGGTAATGACGGAAATCATCGGCGTGCCCAGCGTCAGGCAGCGCTCGGTCGAGCGGGCAATCGCCTCGGACTGGCCTCGCTCTTCTGCGCCGACGCCCGGATAGGCGCCTGCCGTATCGACAAAGGTCAGGACGGGCAGGGAAAACTTGTCGGCGAGATCCATCAGGCGCACCGCCTTGCGGTAGCCTTCCGGCCTTGCCATGCCGAAATTGTGCTTGAGGCGGGTCTGGGTGTCGTGGCCCTTTTCATGACCCATCACCACCACGGCGCGGCCCCGGAAGCGGCCCAGCCCGCCGACAATGGCGTTGTCCTCGCCAAACCGGCGGTCTCCGGACAATTCCTCGAAATCGGTGATGAGGCCGGCCAGATAGTCTTTCAGGTGCGGGCGCTCAGGGTGGCGGGCGACCATGGTCTTGCGCCACGGATCGAGCTTTGCGTAGAGCTGGCGCAGCTGGTCTGCCGATTTCTGGCGCAGCTTGGCCACTTCCTCGGCGACATTGGGGGCGTCCTCGCCATTGCGTTCGGATACCGATTCCAGTTCTTCGATCTTGGCATCAAGTTCCGCGATCGGACGTTCGAAATCGAGATAGGTGCGCGTCGGGTTGGACATGTATCCCCATGTGACAAGGCTGCCCGGCCAAGGGCGCTGGCCGAAGGCGCAAACTAGCCGCGACATCGCTCTGTCACAAGCCGGGTGTCAGCAGGCCTTCAGGACCGCGAAAGCGGGTGGGCATCTTCCATCAGGGATCGCAGGCGCGCCTCGAGCACATGGGTGTAAATCTCGGTCGTCGAGACATCGGCATGCCCCAGCAATGTCTGCAGGCTGCGCAGGTCTGCCCCGTTAGCCAGAAGATGCGTGGCGAAGGCATGGCGCAGAACATGGGGCGAGATACGCGACGGATCGAGGCCTGCCCTGATCGCAAGATCGGTCAGCATCTGGGCGAAACGCTCACGCGTGAGATGGCCGCCCTTGGCCGTTGCCGAACAGAAAAGAAAGGTCTCCGCCCGGCTGCGAAGGGGTGATGCTTTTGAGGGCAGGAAGCTCTCGCGTACCGGACGATAGGCCTCGACGGCTTCCAGCGCGGAGGGTGTCAGCGGGATAAGCCGGTCCTTGCTGCCCTTGCCGGTAACCACCAGATAGCGTTCGGCCCGTGCAAAGGCGGCCAGAGGCAGGGTCACGAGCTCGCTGACCCGAAGGCCGCCTGCGTAGAGTAACTCCAGTGCCGCCCGCAGGCGCAGGCCGCCGGGGCCGTCCACCGCGTCAGCCGCATCGAACAGGCGGCCCACCTCGGTTTCGGAGAGGATTTTGGGCAAGGCGCGGGCCTGTTTGGGCCCTTTCTGGCTGGCGGCGGGATTGTCGCTGCGCACGCCTTCCTTCAGCAGGAAGCGGTAATAGCGCTTCAGCGCCGAAAGCCGCCGGGCGGCAGTGGAGGCTTTCAGCCCGTCACCGGCCAGAGCCTGCATCAGGCCTTCAATATCTGCCGCAGACGCCGCATCGAGGCTGGTCCGCTGGCGGGCAAGCCGGGCGGAGGCGTCCTCCAGATCATGGCGATAGGCGGCAAGCGTGTTGGCGGATGCGCCGCGTTCGGCGCTCAGCATGTCGAGAAAGAGCGCTATTTGGGCTGCGCTCACGCGCTCTCCTCGGCAATGGCTTCCAGAATGAGCTGCAAGGCTTCGGCGCGGCGGCCTGCCCGCTCCAGCAGGTGACAGGCGAGCGCATAGGCGCGCGCGCTGCCATTGCCGGCCTCGATCAGGCCTGCGGCCAGCAGCAGGGTCTCGGCTTGCGAAGCGTTCATCAGGGAGAGCGTGGCCATCGCGGCAAGGTCAGCCTCACGTCCGGCCTCGTTCTCGTCTGCCGGTGCCGACAGCATCGCCACGCGCACTGCCGGGGGCAATGAGGCGCCCAGCGCGCCGAGGCCCGCCAGCTGGGCCAGGCGCTCCGGCCCGGCATTCTCTGCGCGGGCGGCCAGGATGGCGGCAAAGGCCTCTGAGGCGATATCATCAGCCGCAACGCCGATCGCCATGTCGAGCGCGACCATGACCGCCGGTGAAGGCGGCTCCCACGGATCGGCTTCAACGACGGCAAAGCCCGGCGGCGGGGTCAGTGAACCCGGTTCGCCGCTGCCCGGCGCGGTCCAGCCCTCTGCCCCGGGGAGGGGTTCGGGCATGTCCGGTTCGGGACCGGACAGCAGCGCCTCGCGCCAGCGCCATGCACGCTCAAGCTCGCCTTCGAGCGCGAGGGCCAGGATGAAGCGCGGGCCATGGGCGAGGGTCTGCTCGTTGATCGGGAATGTCTCGATCTCCATGGCGTAGGCTTTTGCAACTTCTGCAAACCGGCCTTCGCGTACGGCATCGTCAAAGCGGGCGGCGAGCGCCTCGGCGGCGATCACCCGGTCAATGTCCTGCTGGGCGATGGCGGCAAGGGCGGCAGCGCGGTCTGCGCCTTCCATGGCCATGGCCGCTTCCAGCGCTTCGTCGAGATATTCCGGCAAGGTGATGGCCGGGCCGGTGCGGGCCGCTGCGCGCTGCAGCCAGGCCGGCGCGCCGTCTGCCACTTCTATGCGCGTCTCAGGCGCAACCGTGATGGCGATTGCCATTTCCAGCCCGTCGGTGACGGGCGTGTTGGCGGGAAGACCGGTATCGAGCGCCAGCGCGTCAAAAAAGGCGCTGAAATTGCCCACCCCGCCCGCCGAACGGGCGAGATCAGCGGTCAGCTCCGCAGCCGGCATATTGCCGGCAAAGGCGAGGCAGACCGCGCGTGCGCGCAGCCAGTAGGCCTCATCGCGGCCACGCAGCAGGCCTTCAGCAGTGCGGCAGGCCGCTTCGGTTTCGCCCAGAGAGAAGGCCGTCTCGGCATGCAGGCGCGACAGGGCGCTCGACTGGTTGAGGCGCGGCGTGCGCTCAAGAAGCTGATAAACCTGTTCGGCCCGGCTGGCGGCAAGTGCACGGTCAGCGCGCAAGGCAGCCAGGTCGAAATCGTCACGCGCTCCGCGCGGCGGCTCGCCGGAGGCCAGAAGCACACGCTCGGCCAGGCGGGCGGCAGCGCCCTCATTCCATCCCTGGCCGCTGGCGGCAGGCAGCGTGTCCAGTATGGCGCGCAAGGCCTCGCCGTCACTCGATGACCAGATTGTGCCCGGCAGGATGTTGCGTGAACCGATCTGGAAGGGGTCGACCGCCCCCAGCTCCTGCACCTCGATGGCCGGGCCTGTTTCCTGCGCGAGGGCAGGGGCGGCGCTCAGAAGGGCGCAAGCCAGCAGCGTGCTAGTTGTCGAGCGCATCGGTCACCTCGACACGGATTTCGGTCTGTTCCGGTGCCATGGAGTCTGCCATGACCAGCAGTATGGCAAAAATGGCACCGACGCAGATCACGCCTATGCCTACTCCTATCAGCAGTCCGCGCATGTCAGGCGCCCCTCGTGGCTGGATGCGTTATTGATGGTGCACAATAGCGCGTACAATGCGGCGTTTTCCAGACATCGCACGCGGCAATTGCTCATTACCCGTCACCGGCTTATAGCCTAGCGCCATCATGAACCGTGTGCATCTCGCAAAGCAGTTCCCCCGCCCGGTCGTCCTCGTGGGATTGATGGGGGCGGGCAAGACAACAACCGGACGCCGCCTCGCCGACCGTTTGGGCTGGACATTCCGCGATTCCGACGAGGAGGTCGAGAAGGCGGCAGGGCGCAGCGTGTCCGACATTTTTGCCGATTTCGGCGAGACCTCGTTTCGCGAGGGTGAACGGCGCGTGATCGCCCGCCTTCTC
>NZ_JBQLZR010000129.1:0-2855 GCF_052168375.1 Glycocaulis sp. | reverse complement strand
CAAGTGCGCGGTCCGGCGTGACCACCATCGCGGTACGGCCTTCGGTTTCCAGCGCGTGCCGCAAGGCCAGCGCAATCGCGCGCGCTTCGCTGGCTGGGGTTCTGGCTTCAATCACGCCAAGGCCGTTAAGGCCCTCTTTCATGATGTCGCCCTTCCAGTCCTCGCCCAGCCTCTTGAGGCGGTCGAGCCAGTCGGCGGTTTCATCGGCAGGACGCAAGGCCTCGGTGATCAGACGGGTTCGCGCCTCTGCGGCGCGGCCCGGCCAGTACTTGCGTAAACTGACCGGCCAGTCCTTCACAGCTTTGCGTGAAATACCGATACGTTCCAGAAGTGCCTTCATGGCCCGCTGGGGATGACCGTCATCAATGGCGGCCCAACTGGCATCGTCCATGAAACCGGCAAGGCCTGGCAGGACCACCGCACCCTTCTCAAGCCCGGCAACGCACGCCAGCAATTCCGCGGCAGCAGGGATCGAGCCGGTGGAGCCGGCCGCGATGACCGGCCCCGCTGGCGGCGTCTCCCGCCATCGGTCTGCTAGCGCGGTCAGGAGGCCCGACCGGCGGCGCGCCGGATCGACAAGGCCAAGCGATGCCAGATGCCGGGGCCAGGCATCGAGTACAATATCCACAAAGAGCGCAGCTTCCTGACGCCCGACAGGCAGGGCGGCACGCATGGCCTCGTCGAGCCCGGAAAGATCCTCCACACCTTCGGACGCGAACTCGTCCAGCAGGCCTGCCAGCGCATCGGCCATGACAAGTGCACCGTCCGGCGTCATCTCACGCCCGGAAGCGGTTTCGCGCGCGAGGATGAGGCTGGCGAGTTCAAAGCGGCGCCGGGCCGAGCTGATGGCCGGCAAGGCAAGTTCGGCAAACTCGCCCGGCTCGAACGGGGGTTCGTCGGCATCGACATCGCCCAAGGGCCGGATGAGCGGCAGGATAGCAGCCGGAATGCCCCGCTCGGCCTGAATCGCGCCAAAGGCTTCACCCAGCGCCCGCCCCGCCCGGCGCGTCGGCAGAAGCACGGTCACGCCTGCCAGCGCCTCCGGATCGGGAAAGGCATCGGACAGCGTGCGTGCAAGGGAAAGCAGGATATTGCCCGCGGGAGAGAGGGTGTAAACCCTTGGCGATGGCGTGGCGAAGATGTCCGGGGCGCTCATGCGCCAGAGACTAGCCGATTCTCGGCAGCGTCCCGCGATTGTGGATCGCCAACATGCATCCAGAACGCGTCCATCACCTGACCGGTCACACGCCCGGCCTTAAGGGCAACATCCCATAACCGGTTGGTGGAAAACGGCTCGCACGGCCAGCCGGCCAGCACGCGCGGATGCATCACCTGTACACCGGCATAGAAGAGCGGCTCTGCGCCCGCCGGGGCATCCTTGAACCGGATGAGACGCCCGCCTTCGGCAAAGGCAAAATCACCGGCGCCTTCAAGGCCGAGAAGATTGTTCTTGCGCGCCAGAAGCAGACGGAAATCCATCGCCTCCGGATCAAAACCTCCGGCGAGACGATTAAGCTCCACTCCGCCCTCATCGATCCAGAAAGCGTCGATATTGGCCACGAAAACCGGGTCTGCCCCCAGAAGCGGCGCAGCCTTCACCAGCCCGCCACCGGTTTCCAGAAGCCTCTCCGTCTCATCGGAAACATGGATAAGCGGCGCGCCCTGGCGGTTTTCCAGATGAGCACGCATCCGGTCGGCAAAATGGTGGATGTTCACCACAGCCTCCTCGACGCCGCCCCGCGCCAGCGCATCCAGCGTCCAGTCGAGCAAGGCCCGCCCGCCAACCTCGACGAGCGCCTTGGGCCGGTCATCGGTAAGCGGGCGCATCCGGGTGCCAAGCCCGGCGGCCATCACCATGGCGCGGTGAGGCCTCACCGCGCCGCCTCCCCCGTCAGACTGCGCACCAGACCGGCGACCCGGCGGAGCGCAGGATGGGCAAGATCACGCTCGAAATGGGCCTTCACGCGCGGGATCAGATCGAGATAGCGCGCCTTGCCATCGCGTTCAGCAAGACGGACAAAAATGCCCAGAATCTTGGCGTTGCGCTGCGCGCCCAGCACGGCATAGGCCGCATCAAAGGCCGCCCGGTCGCTCAGGCGGGCATTGCGGAAGAAGCGACTCTTGAGCGGCTCGACCAGATCGGGCGACACATCACGGCGCGCATCTTCCAGCAGGGACACAAGGTCATAGGCGGGATGGGCAAAGAGCGCGTCCTGGAAATCCAGAAGGCCCGTTTGCTGGCCGATATCCCGGCCCGGAAGCCAGATCAGGTTCTCGGCATGATAATCGCGCAAGGCAAGGCCTGGCGCATGGGCCTCCAGATGGCTGAATGCCTCCCCCCAAACACCCTGCCACTCGGCTAGGGCATCACCGGTGGGGCGCACGCCGAAGCGCGGCAGATACCAGTCGGTGTAAAGCCCGGTTTCCGCCAGAAGAGCTGTCGCGTCATAGGCATGCACCCGCCAGCTTGCGCCAGCATCCGCCTCGAAAACATCGGGAAAGCTGGAGCGGTAAATGGCGGCGAGTGTATCGACCGCGCTCGCATAGAGCGTGCCCTCGTGGGCACCTGCCGGGATGGCACGGGCATAGAGCCCCTCGCCCAGATCCTCGATCAGGAGCAATCCCTTGCCCATGTCGGCGGCAAAAATACGCGGCGCGGAAAAGCCCCGCTCTGTCAGGGCGCGGGCCAGTCCGGCAAAGGCGGCGACATTATTGCCGGCAAGGCGCGCCACGGCGTTATAGCCGAGGCGGGCGCGGTCTTCCGGGCTCGCATTGCCGGGTGCAAGAGGCATTTCCGCCGCAGCGGGCGCGTCCATGAGGATGGCGCGCTCATTATCGCGCTCAAGGCGGAAGTA
>NZ_JBQLZR010000128.1:0-12988 GCF_052168375.1 Glycocaulis sp. | reverse complement strand
GACGAGGTGCGTCCCGAAATCGGGAAGCCTTCCTCCGACAGGGTGATCCCGGCCCCGAAGCCCTCGGCCCAGTCCAGCCGCCCGTGTTCCTCGTGCGCCATGGCCAGCATGGCAACGACGCCGGGAACGCCGGTGGACTGGCCGCTCTGCCAGGCATCGAGATAGGCGAGGGGCTCGCCATTTTCGTCCAGCCAGTAATCGGCCGGTGTTGCAGCAGGCGCGGTCTCGCGCCCGTCATAGACCGTGATCGCGCCGTTCTGTGCATCATAGCGCACCATGAAGGCACCGCCCGCAATGCCGGAGCTTTGCGGCTCGACCAGTCCCAGAACCATCTGGACGGCAATGGCCGCGTCCACCGCGTCGCCGCCACGGGGCAGCGCTTCGAGGCCTGCCTCTACCGCCAGCGGGTGGGCGGCGGCTACCATCGCCGCTTCCGGGCCGGGTCCGCTCTCTTGCGCAGCATCGCTGCCGCCTCCGACCGAACAGGCGGCCAGCATGAAGGGAAGGGTGGCGGCAAGCAGGAAGCGGTTCAGGTGCATGGACGCTCTCTCTTCTTCAAAACGTGTCAGGTGTGAAACTGTGGTCTGGAGGCGGGCTTGGCTAGACCCCCGCTGTCTCAAAGGGCCTCGCTGCCTCGGCGAGTTGTACGGTCAGCGCCCGTGCGGCGCGGCTCAAGGGCCGTCCCTCCGGCACAAGCAGATGATAGCGCCAGTTCAGCGGCGTCACGCCTCCGGCAATAAGGGTGACGAGGCGGCCCTCGCTCACCGCGCCTTCAGCCAGCGATGCCCGCACCAGCGCCACGCCCCTGCCTGCAATCGCGGCCCGCACGGCGTGATCGGGTGCGCTGACATGATCGCCCTGCGCCATGCCCGCGCGCTTCAGCCCGTTCCGGTCGAGCCAGGCCTGCCAGTCGGGCTGGGCCGGATCGCGCGGCATGGAGGTGTCGTGAATGAGCGGAAGCTCTGTCACCGCCCGGCGCCAGTCGCGCCCGCACGCCTCGAACAGGTCCGGGCTCAGCGCCGGCATGACGCTGTCGGACAGAAGAGGGCGCACGCCATAGCCCGGCCACTGGCCATCACCGAAGCGTATCTCGATATCAAGGCGGAACCGGTCGAGATCATCCGGGCCGGGATCGCTGATCAGGCTGACATCGCCGTGTCCGCCACTGGAAAGGCGCGGGGCGAGCCAGGCGGCCGCAAATGCGCCCGGCGCGCCCAGGCGCACCCGTGCCGGCGCAGCGCCGGCCTGACGCAGGCGCGCACTTGCCTCGGCAAGGCTTGCAAACGCCTCATGCAGGAAGGGCGCCGCGTCAGCGGCCTCCACGGTCAGGAGCACGCCCTGCCCGGTGCGTTCAAGCAGCCGGGTTTTTAGCACATCTTCCAGAAGCCGGATCTGCTGGGACACGGCGCCGGGCGTCACGCCCAGCTCTCTCGCAGCCGCAGCAAGACTGCCGCGCCGGGCCGCAGCCTCAAACGCGCGCAGCGCGTTCAGCGGCAGCAGGCCGGGGCCAGCGGCGTGGGCCGGCTCGGTGTCATTCAGATTTTCTGATGGCGCCATTAGACCTGCTCGATTGTTGCGGCCATTGAATATCCGCCTTCTGTCCCCGAAATCCTGCGCCAATGGTGGTCAGTCACTCCTTCGATGAGGAGGAGAGGGACCGCCAGTGCGTAGTGCGAGTTTAGAGATGCTTCAGGCTGCGGCGCAAGCGGCAGCGGAAGGCGGGGTGTGTTGCTGTGACGCAACATCCGTCATTCAACTGTCGCAAAGTCAGGGGGCAGGTCTGGCCAAGCGGCTGGCCCGACCCAATGTCCGGACAATCCGGGCGGAGTTTCCGGTACCTGCGTTGCGGTGCAGCAAGGGTGCCGGGTGTAATTTTCACCGAGTATGAAGAAGGGGATTGGACCCATGAAAACCTTGTTATCCAGCACGGCCCTCGCACTGGTTGCCGCCAGCGCGGCCCTTGCCCAGCAGCCGGCCAGCACGCCGGAAGAAGTGATCGTTGTCACGGGCACGCGCTCGGAAGGGCGCACCGCCTTGCAGACGCTCGCGCCGGTCGATGTGATCTCGAATGCGCAGCTTGAAGCCAACGGCTCCACCGAGCTTAACGTCGCGCTGAACTACGCCGTTCCCTCCTTCTCCTTCCCGCAACCTTCGCTTACTGACGGCACGGACTCGGTCCGCCCGGCGACGTTGCGCGGCCTCGGCCCGGACCAGACCCTCACCCTCGTCAATGGCAAGCGCCGGCATGTCAGCGCGCTGGTAAACCTCAATGGCTCCGTGGGCCGCGGTGCAGCCGCCGTTGACCTCAATACCATCCCGACCAGCGCCATCGGCGCGGTCGAGGTGCTTCGCGACGGTGCTGCCGCCCAGTACGGTTCCGACGCCATTGCCGGCGTCATCAACGTGCGCCTGCGCGAGGCGCGTGAAGGTGGCGGTGCCACGCTGACCTATGGCCAGAACGTGACGACCGTTCCCCTCCTGAGCGGCGATCGTGACGAGACCGACGGCGAGACGCTCACCGCTGCCGCGTGGGCGGGCCTGCCGCTTGGCGCTGATGGCTTCCTGACCATTTCAGGCGAGTTCCGCGACCGTGAGGCCACCAACCGCTCCGGCCCCGATCCGCGCCAGCAATATCCGGCGGCCAACGATCCGCGCGAAGCGAGCTTCAACCGGCTCAATCACCGCTTCGGTAACCCGAATGCCCGCGACATCACGCTGATGGCCAATGCCGGCATTCCCTTTGCCAATGGCAACGAGCTTTACGGCTTTGCCAGCTACCAGAACCGCGAGGCTGACTCCGCCGGCTTCTATCGCCGGGCGCTCGACGCCCGCAACGTGCTGGCCATCTATCCGGACGGCTTCCTGCCGCTGATCGCGCCGGAAGTGGAAGACTATTCGCTCGGCGGGGGCCTGCGCGCCCAGCTCGGCGAATGGTCGGCGGATGCGAGCCTGGTCTATGGCCGTAACCAGATCGACTACACGATCGAGAACACGCTCAACACCACGCTCGGCGCAGCCAGCCCGACCCAGTTCTACGCCGGTCAGCTCGCCTACAGCCAGGCGGTCGCCAATTTCGACCTCGTGCGCCAGTACGCGGTGGATGCCTTTGCCGGTCCGCTCAATGTCGGTCTCGGCCTCGAGGCCCGCTACGAGAATTTCGAGATCGGTGCCGGTGAGCCGGGTTCCTACATCCAGGGCACGTTCCCGGGTGCTCCGGGCAGCCAGGTCTTCCCGGGCTTCCAGCCGAGCAACGAAGTTGATGCCAGCCGCGAATCCTTCAGCGCCTATGTCGATTTCGAAGCGGATGTTACCGACCGCCTTACGCTGTCGGCTGCCGCCCGCTACGAGAATTATTCCGACTTCGGCGACACGCTGAACGGGCGCGTGGCCGGCCGGTTCGAGATCAGCGATGCGCTGGCGCTTCGCGGTTCGGTCAGCACGGGCTTCCGGGCGCCGTCGCTGCACCAGTCCTTCTTCACCTCGACCGCAACGGTGTTCACCGGCGGCGTGCCGTTTGAAACCGGCACCTTCCCGGTCTCCAGCCCCGTGGCCATCGCGCTCGGTGCCACGCCGCTCGAAGCCGAAACCAGCGTCAACTACTCGCTGGGTGCGGTGTTCACCTCAGGCGGGTTTGCGCTCACCATCGATGCCTACCGCATCGACATTGATGACCGCATCCTGCTGTCGGAGAACCTCAACTCGGCGGCCGTGCAGGCCATCCTGCCGGCAGGTGTGACCTCGGCCCGCTTCTTCCTGAACGCGGCTGACAGCACCACCGAGGGCGTGGATATCGTGGCGAGCTATGCCTGGACGCTGGAGAATATCGGCGAGTTCAACGCCACGTTTGGCTACAACTACAACACGGTTGAGCTGAGCAATATCCAGTCGACCGGTGTGCTCTCCTCGCTTACCCCGCCGCCGACCATTTTCGGGCGCCAGTCCACGCTGCGCCTCGAGGAAGGCACGCCGCGTGACAAGTTCATCCTCGGGATTGACTGGTCGCGTGACCGGCTGGGCGGCTTTGCCCGCGCGACGCGATTCGGCGAAACCCTGTCTCCGGGCACGGCGGCGGCCAGCGACGTTACCCTGTCCGAACAATGGGTCGTCGACCTTGAGGGCAATGTGGACATCACTGACCGCATCAACCTCGCCATCGGCGCGAACAATGTGTTCGACACCTATCCGGACAATGTCCCGGCGGGTCTGGACTTCAACGGCATCCTGCCCTTCTCGTCCTTCTCGCCTGCGGGCTTCAATGGCCGCTATGTCTATGGCCGCGTCCGTGTGAACTGGTAATCTCCTCGTCCCGTCAGGGATGAACACAGGAACCCCCGCAAGCGCCGCTTGCGGGGGTTTTCTTTTGCCGGGCGCGCCAATCCGGCTAGGCTTTCCTGCAAGCCGTTCCGGGGGACGAATGATGCGCAATGACCTGACCGATATTGCCGGGTTGAAAGTGGGACAGGCCGAGGATGGGCGTGCGCGCACCGGTGTGACGCTTGCCCTTTTCGATGAACCGGCCGTGGCGGCCATCGATGTACGCGGCGGCGGGCCCGGCACCCGCGAGAGCGACGCGCTGCGCCCCGGCGGTCTGGTCTCTGCGGTTGATGCGATCCTGCTGTCGGGTGGTTCGGTCTACGGGCTGGGCGCAGGCGATGCGGTCTGTGCGGCGCTGGGCGCGCAAGGGCGCGGTTTTGCGCTGATGGAACAGCCCGGCATTCCCGCCTCGCCCATCGTGCCGTCAGCCATTCTCTATGATCTCGCCAATGGCGGTGACAAGAACTGGGGCGAGACACCGCCTTATGGCGCGCTCGCCCGCGCGGCGCTGAACGATGCTGCGGCCGGCGCACCGGTCCGGCTCGGCAAGGCAGGGGCGGGCTTTGGCGCAAATGCGGGTACGCTGCCTGGCGGCACCGGCTCGGCGAGTGCCCGCACGCGCGACGGGCTGAGCGTTGCCGCTCTGGTCTGCGTGAACAGCTTCGGCTCTGTGCGGGTGCCAGGATCAGACTGCTACTGGGCCGCGCCTTATGAGCAGGATGGCGAGTTCGGAGGGCTTGGCTGCGCGGCGGCACCGGTTGAGGATCTGGAAGACTGGGGGGAGGCGAAGTTCAATCCTTCCCCGCGCACCAACACCACGATCGCGCTTGTTGCGACCGATGTGACCCTGACACCCGATCAGGCCCGCCGTCTCGCTGTCATGGCGCAAGATGGCATGGCCCGCGCCATTCGCCCGGTACACACACCTTTTGATGGCGACATAGTCTTCGCCGTCTCTACCGCGCGGCAGCCCTTGCCCGGACCTGAGCCGTTCAGCCTTGCCCGGCTTGGCAGTCTGGCAGCCGATTGTCTGGCCCGCGCCATCGCGCGCGGCGTCCATCACGCCTGCATGACCGATCTGTAAGATTTGTGAATGCTGTTTATCGCAAGAGGCGTGCAACCAAACCGGGCAGGTGTGCGTTGTTACCGTGCGGGATATTTAGCAAATTCAACCCGAATGGGCCTGTTATTGCTTGACGCGAGGAAAATAAGCTGTTGGCTTTCTTTCGCGGTTATTCCGTGGGGCTAGGATAAACCGGGGCACGCAAGCGCCGCCGGCCTCTTCGATGGACAGGTCATTGATGGAGACGTTGACGATGAAAAAGTTTGTTCTGGCTGCATTCGCTGCAAGCGCCATTCTCGCGGCTTGCGAGCAACAGGGCCCGGCCGAGGAAGCCGGCGAAGAGATTGATGAGGCGCTCGGCGCCGAGGAACAGTCCCAGGTAGAGGAAGCCATGGAAGACGCCGGCGAGGCGGCTGAAGAGGCTTGGGAAGACACCCAGGAAGCTGCCGAGGATGCTGGCGACCAGATGGAAGAGTGGGCTGACGAAGCCGGCGAAGCCATGGAAGAGCCGACCGAGGAAAACCCGGAAGACGGCGCTCCTGAATAAGTAACACCTGATTTTTCAGGCGTTGGAAGGCCCCGGACCTGAAACCAGGTCCGGGGCTTTTTGCATTAACCCTCTTTTGGCGTTCTCAAGCCCTTAGGCTCTTGTTAACCTCCGTAAAGAGGGAAGGGGGAAGAGGCATGCGCGCACGCGCCTTGTCGTCACTGGCATGCGTGCTGGCGGTTGCCGGCCTGCTGGCGCTGAGCGGTCAGGGCCATGCGCGTCAGGCATGGAGCGAGTCCCATATCGCCGACCTTGCCGATGCCCTGAGCGAGGTCTGGACACACGGCCTCACGCCCGATCACTACCCGGCGCCGGAGGCACTCACCGCGCTGCCGCCGGGCTTTGAACGGGATACGCTGGCGCGCGATGCGTTTCTGGCGCTTGCGCGCGACCTTGCCCTTGGCCGCATCGATCCGCGCTATCTGGAGCCGGACTGGACTGCGCCGCCGCGCGCGTTCGATTTCGAGCTGATCCTTGCCACGGCGCTGCGCGAGAACAGCGTCTTCGACACGCTCGAAGGGCTCAGCCCGACCCATCCCGACTATATGGCGCTGCGGCGCGAACTGGTCCGGCGCCATGCCTTGATGCGTGCGCACGTGCCTGTCGGGCAGGGCGAGAACCTGGAGCCCGGCATGAGCGGCGAGCGGGTCGATGCGCTGCGCGCGCGGCTCTACCAGGAAGGCCTGCTCGCCCGGATGGCACCGCCGGGCACACCTTACGACGAGCATTTGCGCACGGCGCTCATCCGGTTTCAGGCGCGGCATAATCTCGCGGCCGACGGGGTGGCGGGGGCAGCGACGCTGGCTGAACTCGACGCCGCGCCGCGCCACCGGCTCGATCAGGTCCGGGCCAATCTGGAGCGCTGGCGCTGGGTGGCGCGGGATCTGGGCGAGCGCCACATACGGGTCAACCTCGCCGATTACCGGCTGGAGGCCTGGTCGGGCGGCGAGGCGGAGCGGGTGCACCGCTCCATGATCGGGCGCGGGTACAATCGCACGCCGGTCTTTTCCGAGGACATGACCTTCATCGAGATCAACCCGGTCTGGTACACGCCGATGGGGCTTGGCGCGCCGTGGCTGCGCCGCTTCCGTACCAATCCGGGCTATGCGCTGGCATCGGGCTTCCGCCTTGTCGATCTTGATACCGGCAGGGTGGTGGACCCGTCCGGCGCGGACTGGGCCAATGGCCGCTACCGCGTTATCCAGTTGCCCGGCAGCGGCAATTCGATGGGGGAGGTGAAGTTCATGTTCCCCAACATCCACAATATCTACATCCACGACACGCCGCACCGCGAGCTGTTCGATGCCGTCCAGCGCAATGAATCGTCAGGGTGTGTCCGGGTGGACGAGCCGCGCGAGCTGGCGTGGTGGATACTTCAGGGCGAAGAGGGCTGGACGCGCGAGAGCATGGAAGAGGTGTTCGAGGCGGGCCGCACCCGGCGCGTCTGGCTGCGCCATCCGGTGCCGGTCCACATCCTCTACTTTACGGCGGTGTCCGACCGCTTCGGGCAGGTCCGTTTCATCCACGACATTTATGACCGCGATAATGCGCTGATCGCGGCGCTGGACGCCGATGCGCGCGGCGAGAGCCTGATCGTGGAAGACACCACTGATGCCACCCCCGCCTCCATGGAGGCGCTTTCCGCCGAAAGCTCCTCAGGATGACGGGGCCGAAGACGGGCCGGGCGCTTACACTCCCATTTGCGTGACAGGGCGATGAGCGCTAAACGCGTGAGCTTTCCATGGCCTGATGGAGGCGCGCGAAACGATGCGGCATTTCCTTTCCACCGCAGACTGGTCGAGGCAGGAGCTTCAGGCGCTGATCGACCGTGCGCGCGAGTTCCGCAAATCCCCGCAAGGTGACGCGCTCAAGGGCAAGTCGATCGCGCTGGTCTTCTTCAATCCGTCGCTGCGCACGCGCACCTCGTTCGATCTGGGCGCGCATCAGCTGGGCGGCCACGCCATCGTGCTCGATGCGCGCGGCGGCACCTGGCCGGTGGAGTTCGAGGACGGGGCCGTCATGGACGGCACCGCCGAGGAGCATGTGAAAGAAGCCGCGCGCGTGCTCTCTTCCTATGTGGACCTCATCGCGATCCGCTGTTTTCCGAAGTTCGAGAACTGGACCGCCGAGCGCGAGGACCCGCTGATCGAGGCCTATGCGAAATACGCGACCGTTCCGGTGATCAATATGGAGACGATCGTCCATCCCTGTCAGGAGCTGGCGCACATGATGGCGCTGCAGGACGAGATCGGCGATGTGGCGGGCCGCAATTATCTTCTCACCTGGGTGCCCCACCCCAAGCCGCTCAACACGGCGGTGGCCAATTCCAGCCTGCTCATCGCGTCGAAATTCGGCATGAATGTGCGCCTGCTCATCCCCGACGAGGTCTATCGCCTCGACGCGCGCTACATGGATGCGGCGAAATCCTTCTGCGATCAGGCAGGCGCGAGCTTCACCGTGCATTCCGACATTGCCGAGGCCTATGACAATGTCGATGTCGTCTATGCCAAGAGCTGGGGCGCGCTGCCCTTCTTCGGCCAGTGGGAGGGCGAGGCGCCCTACCGCGCCAAGGGCGCAGGCTTCATGATCGATGATGCCAAGATGGCGATGACCAATAATGCGCGCGTCAGCCACTGCCTGCCCATGCGGCGCAATGTGAAGATCGCGGACTCGGTGGTGGATTCGAAAAACTTCATCGGTCTGGCCGAGGCGGAAAACCGCCTGCACGTCCAGAAGGCGATCATGGAGACGCTGGTTGCGGGAGGGACGAATTGACCGGACCCGATAGCGTCCCGCAGGCGCCGGAACGGGCCGGGGGTACGGCCCCGGTGCGCTCGGCGATTGTCCAGCTCCTCTCCCAGATGCGCGACGGCAAGGAGATACGCGAGTATCTGACCCGCTTCTCGCGCCTCGATCAGGAACGCTTTGCCGTTATCAAGGTTGGCGGCGCGGTGATGGAAGAGGAAATGGCGGCCCTCTCGGCCTCGCTCGCCTTCCTGCAGACGGTCGGCCTTGCGCCCATCGTGGTGCATGGCGGCGGACCGCAGCTCGACAAGGCGCTTAGCGAGGCCGGTATCGAGACGGTGCGCAAGCAAGGCCTGCGCGTAACGCCGCCCGAAGCCATTCCGGTCATTCGCGATACGCTGACACGCGTCAATCTGGAGCTGGTGCAGGCCATCCGCGATTGCGGCGGCCGGGCAGCGGCCATTCCGTCTGGCGTGTTCGAGGCAAAGCTGATGGACGAGGCCGAGCTTGGCCGGGTGGGTGATCCCACGCGGGTGCGCCTCGAGCTGGTGGCGGCGGCTGCGCGCGCCGGACAGGCCCCGATCCTGGCCTGCCTGGGCGATACCGCTGACGGGCGCCTGGTGAATATCAATGCCGATGCGGCCGTGCGTGCCCTGGTGCATGCGCTCCAGCCCTACAAGATCGTCTTCCTGACGGGGACCGGCGCACTGCTGGACGAGGCCGGCAAGCCGCTTTCGGCCATCAATCTGGCGACCGATTTCGACGAGCTGATGGACGCTGACTGGGTTTCGGGCGGCATGCGCCTGAAGATGGAGGAGATCAAGCGCCTGCTCGATGATCTGCCTCTCTCCAGCTCGGTCTCGATCACCAGCCCGGCGGAGCTGGCCAAGGAATTGTTCACCCATGCCGGGTCCGGCACGCTGGTACGCAAGGGCGAGCGCATGCTGGACCTGACCGACAAGAGCCAGATCGACCGTGCGCGGGCGACAGTTCTTGTCGAGACGGCCTTCGGGCGTCCGCTGATCGAGGGCTATTTCGACCAGCTCGATTTCGACCGCACCTTCGTCACGGAAAGCTACCGGGCAGCCGCGATCACGGCGAAGCTCGATGATGTCGTCTATCTCGACAAGTTTGCCGTACTGGACGAGGCGCGCGGCGAAGGCCTTGGCGGCGCGGTCTGGCGCAAGCTGATCGCCTATGCGCCGCGCCTCTACTGGCGCTCGCGCAGCGATAACCCGATCAATGAATTCTACTATGCGACGTGCCATGGCGCGGTGAAGGCCGGCCACTGGACGGTGTTCTGGCGCGGCGAAAGCGATCTGACGCGCATTCCGGCCATGGTGGAGCGGATTGCGGCCCTGCCCGCGACGCTGAGGAGTTAGGTTCATGCTGACGGTCGGCCTTGTCGGCGCGCGCGGTCATACGGGCAAGGAGCTGGTGGCGATCCTGTCGCGCCGCGATGACATGCGCCTGGTCTTTGCCTCCTCGCGGGCGATGGCGGGCGAGCCGGTCTCGAACCTTGCAGCCCAGGCGCGCGGCGATCTGATGTTCGAGGCGATGGGGCCTGAGGATATCGCCGCGCGCGGCGCCGACGCGGTGATCCTGGCCCTGCCCAATGGCGAGGCGGCGCCGTATGTGGCGGCGATCGAGGCGGCGGCGCCGGGAACGATCCTTGTCGATCTCTCGGCAGACTACCGTTTTGATGACAGCTGGACCTATGGCCTGCCGGAGCTTTACGGACGCGAACGCCTGAAAGGCGCGACGCGCATTTCCAATCCCGGCTGCTATGCCACGGCTGGACAGCTCTGCGTGCATCCGGTGCGCGACCTGCTGGCCGGTCCGGCGCATCTGTTTGGCGTATCCGGCTATTCCGGCGCGGGCACCACGCCCAGCCGGAAGAATGATGTCGAGGCGCTCAAAGACAATCTCATGCCCTATAGCCTGACCGGGCACATGCATGAGCGCGAGATGACCCGCCATCTGGGCCGCACGGTATGTTTTACCCCGCACGTTGCGCCCTTTTTCCGGGGTATTGTGGTTACCGCACAGCTGAAATTCTCCAGCCAGTGTTCACGTGAAATGCTCAAAGGTCGTTTTGAGAAGGCGTATGGCGGGCAGCGGCTGATCCGCCTCAGCGACACCATTCCGGAAATCCGCGACGGGCAGAACACTCCCGGTGCCGTGGTCGGTGGCTGGTCCGTAGACAAGAACGATTTTTATGCAGTTGTCGTGTGCGCGCTCGACAATTTGCTGAAAGGCGCTGCGGTGCAAGCCGTGCAAAACCTCGCGCTGGCTGCGGGACTGGACGAGTTTTCCGGCATCGCCTGAGACAGACGGGCACGGCCTTCGCCTGTCACAATTTCGCGTGCGGGGGTTTTCTCAAGCGCTGATCGCGTCATCTATTGATGAATAGAGCCGCCAGCCGGAGGAATGCCGATGCGTATCCTTGCCCTACTTGCCGCCGCCAGCCTGATCGCCTGCACCGAAAGTCCCGCCGGATCGGCGCAAGATGCGCCGGACGCGGCAAGCCTGCCGGAGGGGCAGGCCCGCGCGGTCTTCGCCTCGGGCTGTTTCTGGTGCACCGAGGCCGATTTCGAGGATCTGGACGGCGTCATCGACGTGGTGTCCGGTTATACCGGCGGCACGGTGGCGAACCCGGAATACCGACAGGTGGTCAATGGCAATACCGGCCATGTCGAGGCGGTGGAAATCATCTACGACCCTGACACTGTCAGCTACGAGGCGCTGCTGGACCATTACTGGCGCAATGTGGACCCGTTTGATGGCGGCGGGCAGTTCTGTGACCGGGGCGACAGCTATGCGCCCGCGATCTTCGTCATGAACGAAGACGAGCGTGCCGCCGCCGAGGCGGATTCAACCCAAATCGAGGCCCGGTTTGGCGAGGCGGTAGCGGTGCGTATCCGCGATGCGGAGCGGTTCTGGCCGGCAGAGGACTATCACCAGGATTACGCGGTCAATAATCCGATCCGCTATCAGCGCTATCGCTTTGGCTGCCGCCGCGACCAGCGCCTGCGCGAGATCTGGGGCGATGAGGCGGGCGGCTAATCGAGCACCGCTTCGCGCGCCTCGCGTGAGACCCGGATGGCATCCTCGAAGGCCTCTGTGCGCAAGACCGGCCGGTAGTTTTCGGCGATGAAGAGCTGGTAGTGGCGGGTGCGCCCGCCGCCCAGATCAATCTCGATATCTCCGGCATCCTCCATGGTCTCGAAATCGAAGGCCATGACCGGCACTTCCAGCGGGCGTTCGGAAGCAATCAGGACGCGTCCGGCATGCCCTGCGGGCAGGGACCAGCCCTGCTCGGCATGGTTGGTCACGCCGCCGTAGCGCATCCACATGTAGAACTCGGCATTAATCGCGCCGCCATAGCGCTGCATCTGGTGGAAATCATTGCGATTGTCGAAGACGAGCGTGTCGACGCCCGTTCGCTCCACGGCGTCGGCGAGCGCCGCGGCCGTCTCCGGCCAGCCGCGCACCCGCTTGAAGGCGTTGGCAAGGCCGACCTGCTCGGTCAGGGCGGGGCTCATGGCCAGCGTGGCAAAGCTGATGCCGACAAGCGTGTGCAGCGCCACCGAGCCGGCCAGCACCAGGCGGCGCCATTGCGGGCCTTGCAGCAGGGCGGCGACGACCAGGATCGTGGCAGCGGCATAGGCGCTGGCCGCCCAGTTGGCGTGGGCCCGGCTGATGAAGGCCTGTCCGGTCACGGCGAGAAGCGCCGGGGCGCAGAAGCAGGCGAGGACGACAAGGCGCGCATCGGCCCGGCCCTCCACCCAGCGGCGGGCTGTCACGGCCAGCACGATCAGAAGTGTGATGAAGAAGGCTGGCCCGAACACGCCCATCTGGTCGATGAGGAAGGTGAGGGCTTCCAGCGGATTGAACAGGTCCGCGCCCCAGTTGGCATTGGCCGCCGTGTGGGAGACGGTCGCGAAATCATTGCGCCAGTTCCAGATCAGGTTCGGCGCCATCAGGGCAAGGGCAATGATGCCGGCGATCGCGGTGCGTGGCTGGAGAAGCGCGCGGCGCGAGGTGGAATCGAGAATGGCCGCCAGTACCAGCCCGATGGCGAAATAGCTCATCGCGTATTTGGCGAGCATGCCGAGGCCCAGCCCTGCGCCGAGGGCCAGTACGGCCCACCAGCGCCCGCCATCCCTCAAGCCGATAAAGCCGTAGAGCGCGAGTGACCAGCAGGTCAGCAGAACCGCATCGGTCGACATGATGGCCGCCGAGAGCCAGACCGAGGGCAGGGTGATCCAGGCGGCGAACGTCCAAGCGGGAGCGGCCCCGCCGAACAGGCGCCGGGC
>NZ_JBQLZR010000127.1:0-3105 GCF_052168375.1 Glycocaulis sp. | reverse complement strand
GTCCAGAATGGAGAAGAGAAGCTCGACACTCATTCGCGGTTCAGGCGTGCTACAAGGCTCGACGTGTCCCAGCGCTTGCCGCCCATGGCTTCGACCTCGGCGTAGAACTGGTCAACGATGGCCGTGACCGGCAGGCGTGCGCCATTGGCCCGTGCCTCCTCAAGAGCAATCCGCAAATCCTTGCGCATCCACTCGACGGCAAAACCGAAATCGAACTTGCCCTGATCCATGGTCTGCCAGCGGTTTTCCATCTGCCAGCTCTGGGCGGCGCCCTTGGAAACGGCACTGATGACCGTTTCGACATCCAGCCCGGCGGCCTGCGCAAAATGGATGCCTTCAGAGAGGCCCTGAACCAGCCCGGCAATGCAGATCTGGTTGACCATCTTGGTCAGCTGACCGGCACCGGCCGGCCCCGCATGCACGATGGCCTTGGCATAGGCCTGCATGACGGGTTCAGCCTGGGCAAATATGTCCGCCTCGCCACCGCACATAATGGAAAGCTTGCCGTTCTCTGCGCCGGCCTGGCCGCCTGATACCGGCGCATCGACAAAGCCGATGCCGCGCTTCTGCGCCAATTCGTGAAGCTCGCGGGCGAGCTGCGCGGAGGCTGTCGTGTGATCGACCAGAATGCTGCCGGGCTTCATCGCTTCGAGAAGTGGCACGGCGACAGCACGCACGTCCGGGTCATCGCCAAGGCACATGAAAACGAAATCAGCGCCGCTTGCGGCTTCTTCCGGTGTGGCGGCCGCTTGGCCGCTGTGCTGGGCCGACCATTTTTGTGCCTTTGCGGCGGTGCGGTTCCAGACGCGGACCTCATGGCCGGCCAAGGCCAGATGCCCCGCCATCGGATAGCCCATGACGCCGAGACCGAGAAAAGCTGCACTGGCCATGTCTGTCACTTCCTTCAAATTCAATGCGCGGCAGCGAAGACCGAGCGGTGAAACACCAGTGCCGGGCCGGTGCTGGGCCGGTCAAACGCCTCGACACGGCCGACGAGGATCACATGATCGCCGCCATCATGAACCGCATCGAGGGCGCACTCGAAACGCGCCAGCGCACCGGACACCAGCGGCACCCCCGTCTTGCCGGGCGTCCAATTGCCCCCTGCCCGCTCCAGATCGTCATCGCGCGCGCAGGCCATGGCGAGCGCATCCTGGTCGGCGCCAAGCACGTTGATGGCATAGCGCGGCGCGCTGGCGAACGGTTCAAACCGCAGGCTTGCCCGGTCCAGTGACCACAGGACGAGAGGCGGCTCCAGCGAGACCGAGGCAAAGGAGTTGATGGTCATCGCGCGGACACGTCCCTCATCCAGGACCGTGACCAGCGCCACGCCTGTCGGGTAGCAGCCCAGAGCATCTCTATAGGCACGCGCAAGTTCCAAGGTGTGTCTCCATCCGGCGCTTCAACCCGCCCTTAACCCTGTTCGTATAGCTTGGCGATACAACAACAAGCGTGCGGGTGGGATATGGCTTCCGGTCAACCGATCATCATCAAGAAAATCAAGAAAGCCGGACATGGTCATCATGGCGGCGCGTGGAAAGTGGCGTACGCAGATTTCGTCACAGCGATGATGGCCTTTTTCCTGCTGATGTGGCTGATCAACTCGGTCGATCAGGAGCAGTTGCGCGGCGTCGCCGAGTATTTCGCGCCCTCTACCGTCAGCACCGACAATACCGGCTCTGCCCCCATCCGCCTGATGCCGCCGCGCGGCGATGAAGGCGTGTCCAGCCCGGACATGGCTTTCCTGGAACGCAACCCCACCTCCCACGCGCCGGGTTCCGGCGCTGACGAGACACCTGACGATGGCGAAGGCAGCCCGCGTGATATCGCCCGCGATGCCATGACAAGTGCCCTTGCCCGCCGCGAACAGGCCGAGTTCGAGAGCGCGGAAATGTCCCTGCGTCAGGCGCTGCAGGAAATGCCGGAACTGGCAGAACTTTCCCGCCACCTGATCATCGATCAGACGCCGGAGGGCCTTCGCATCCAGCTCATCGACGAGGAAGGCCGCCCGATGTTCAATGCAGGCGAAACCCGTCCCAATGAGCGCGCGATCGTGCTTTTGCGCGCCGTTGCCGATGTCGTCGACCGCCTGCCCAACCGGATCACTATTTCCGGCCACACCGATGCCTCTCCGGTGCCGGCGTCCGCGCCAAGCAACTGGGAACTGTCTTCCGCGCGTGCCAATGCTGCGTTGCGTATCCTTCAGGAGCGCGGCATTTCCGATGATCGGGTGTCAGATGTCCGTGGCAAGGGCTCGTCTGAACCCCTCTTCCCGGACGATCCCTACATGGCGGGCAATCGCCGCCTTTCCATCGTTCTGCTGCGTGAAGCGCCTGTCCTGCCGCCGGGCGGAGCACTCTAGGGCTAGCGGTGCCCGGACTGACGCCAGCCTGTTCCGGCAAACCCGCCACGCGGTTACACTGGCCACCTCAACGTGCGGATTCGCCGCCGGGACGAGGGACAGAAGAACGCCGTGACGCATCCGTTCACACCGCGCCAATTGCCGTTCTTCCTGACGGCGCCGACCCCTTGCCCCTATCTGCCCGGCAAGCTGGAACGCAAGGTGTTTACCCGGGTCGATCCAGCGGACGGGCCAGGGCTCAATGATGCGCTGACCCATGCGGGCTTTCGCCGTTCACAATCGATCCTCTACCGGCCCGCCTGCGAGCAATGCTCGGCGTGCAAGTCGGTCCGGATCCCGGTTGGCGCCTTCCGGTTCTCGCGCTCACAGCGGCGCACCCTTGCGCGCAATGACGATCTCACAGTCGAATTGCGCCCTGCCGACGCGACGACTGAGCAATTCGCGCTGATGAGCCGTTATCTGGAATCGCGCCACGGCGATGGCGACATGGCCGGCATGCACTTCTTCGACTATGTGGGCATGGTCGAGGACGGCATGCAGCGCACCCATTTGGCCGAATACCGTGATGAGGCAGGCAATCTTGCTGCCGCTGCCCTGGTAGACGAACTCCCGGACGGCTATTCGCTCATCTACAGCTTTTTTGACCCGGATCGCTCGGCCCTTAGCCCTGGCACCTTCATGATCCTTGATCATGTTCGCCGGGCGCAGGCGGCGGGCCTCGACCATGTCTATCTCGGCTATTG
>NZ_JBQLZR010000126.1:0-2089 GCF_052168375.1 Glycocaulis sp. | reverse complement strand
CCATCGCCGCCGTGTTCCGGACTTCCGGTCCGGCCCACTGGAGCGTGAAATCCTACAATAATCACTGGGGTGTGCCGCTCACCCTTGCCCGCCTGCCGCGTGAAACCCGGCGCGCTGTCTTCGAGATGGGCATGAACCATGCTGGAGAGATTGCGGCCCTGACGACGCAGGTCCAGCCGCACATCGCCCTGATTACCCGCATCGCGCCGGCGCATCTGGAAAATCTCGGCACGATGGAAGCGATTGCCGACGCGAAATCGGAAATCTTCACCGGACTCTCTGGTGATGGTGTTGCCATCATCCCGGCCGATTGCGACTACGCCATGCGGCTGGCGGGCCATGTCTGCAACAGCCGTGCAGCCTTCATGTTCAGCTTTGGCCGGGCGAAGGACGCTGCCGTGCGCATCCTGTCATGGGAGCAGGAGGCCAGCCGAGGCCATGGCCGGTTCGATGTGCTGGGCCGGACGGTTGATGTTTCCATTCCGGCACCGGGCGAGCATCAGGCCCATAATGCCGCCGGTGTCATGGCGGCTTGCGTCGCTGCCGGTATCGATGCGGTGCAGGTGGCAGATGTGCTGGCCGGGCTGCAGGCCCAGGCCGGGCGCGGCGCCAGCTTCCTGATCGAGGTGGAGGGAGGAACGGCGCGCATCATCGACGACAGCTATAATGCCAACCCGGTCTCCATGGCCTCGGCGATTGCGAGCCTTGCCCGCCACCAGCCGGACGGCAGCGGCCGCCGCATCGCCGTACTCGGCGAGATGCTGGAGATTGGCGCAAGCGCCCCTGAACGTCACCGCGAACTGGCCTTGCAACTGGCTGAGGCTGGCGTGTCAGCGGCCATCGGTGTCGGCTCCATGATGGAATACATGGTCTCCGCGCTGCCCTCATCGGTGAGGGGATCCATGGCCGCCTCGCCCTCCGATGCCACGCAGCGCCTCTTGGCCATGCTGCGTCCGGGCGATGTTGTGCTGATCAAGGGCTCCAACGGATCGGGCGTTCATAAAGTAGTCGCAAGTTTGCATGACGGTGCCGCAAACGCGGTCATCAAAGGCTGATTTTCATGCTCTATTTTCTCTTTTCCCAGCTTGCCACCGACTTCATCCTGTTCAACCCGGTCAACTATCTGACCTTCCGGACAGGAGCTGGCCTGATCACCGCCTTCATAGTGGCCATCATCATCGGGCGGCCCTTCATCAAATGGCTGAAATCCAAGGGCTCGCAGCCCATTCGCGATGACGGTCCCGAATCGCACGTGCTCACCAAGGCTGGCACGCCGACCATGGGCGGCTTCATCATCCTGATCGGCATACTGACCGGCACGCTTTTGTGGGCCGACCTCTCCAATCCCTATATCTGGGTCGTGCTGCTGGTCACGGCAGGTTTTGGCGCCATCGGCTTTCTCGATGACTGGCGCAAGGTGACCAAGCGTTCCTCGGCGGGCATTTCCGGGCGCATGAAGCTGGCCCTCCAGTCGGTCGTCGCGATTGTTGCCGTGTTCTGGATGACAGAGCTTCTTTCATCGGCACCTAACGTGCCGGACGGCTTTGCCACCTCCATCGCCGTGCCCTTCTTCAAGGATGTGCTGATCCCGCTCAGCTATGGCTTCTTCCTGTTTGGCCTCATCGTCATCGTTGGCGCGTCCAATGCTGTGAACATCACAGATGGCCTTGATGGCCTTGCCATTGTGCCGGTCATGATCGCGGCAGGCTCCTTCGGCTTCATCGCCTATTTCGTCGGCTCGGCGGTCTATTCCAACTATCTCTTCCTGAACTTTACCCCCGGCACCGGCGAGCTTGCCGTGATCTGCGGGGCTATCATCGGGGCCGGCCTCGGCTTTCTCTGGTACAATGCTCCGCCTGCCATGGTGTTCATGGGCGATACCGGCTCGCTGTCGCTTGGCGGCGCACTCGGCACCATTGCGGTAGCGGTCAAGCACGAGATTGTCCTTGCCATCATTGGCGGCCTGTTCGTGCTCGAGGCGCTGTCGGTGATGATCCAGGTCGCCAGCTTCAAGCTGACCGGCAAGCGCGTCTTCCGCATGGCGCCCATTCACCACCATTTCGAGAAGATGGGCTGGGCCGAACCGACC
>NZ_JBQLZR010000125.1:0-6093 GCF_052168375.1 Glycocaulis sp. | reverse complement strand
ATCGTGCCCGCCGCCACTCTCTCCAACCGCTACATCTCCGACCGCTTCCTGCCGGACAAGGCGATCGACCTGATGGACGAGGCCTCGGCGCGCCTGCGCATGCAGGTGGATTCCAAGCCCGAAGAGCTCGACGAGCTCGACCGGCGCATCATCCAGCTGAAGATCGAGGCTGAAGCGCTCAAGAAGGAATCCGATGCCGCCTCGAAGGCGCGCCTGGAGACCTTGACCAAAGAGCTTTCAGACCTGGAGCAGCGCTCGGCGGAGATGACGGCGGCCTGGCGTGCAGAAAAGGACAAGCTCGCCTCTGCCACGCATCTCAAGGAACAGCTCGACCAGCTGCGTGCAGAGCTAGCCACCGCCGAGCGGCGCGGTGATCTCGGCCGTGCCTCCGAGATCAAATATGGCCGCATCCCTGATCTGGAGCGCCAGCTGACGCAGGCGGAAAACGCCGGCAACGCCAATGGCAAGGCCTCCATGGTGCAGGAGGTCGTCGACGAAGAGCAGATTGCCGCTGTCGTCTCGCGCTGGACCGGTGTGCCGGTCGACAAGATGCTGGAAGGCGAGCGGGCCAAACTCCTGAAAATGGAGGACGGTCTGCACGCGCGCGTCGTCGGTCAGGACGAGGCGGTTGCCGCCGTGTCCGATGCGGTGCGCCGGGCACGCGCCGGCCTGAAAGACCCCGGCCGCCCCATCGGCTCCTTCCTCTTCCTCGGCCCCACGGGGGTTGGCAAGACCGAGCTGACCAAAGCGCTCGCAGAGTTCCTGTTCGATGACGAGAGCGCGATCACCCGCCTCGACATGAGCGAGTACATGGAGAAGCACTCCGTTGCCCGCATGATTGGCGCTCCTCCGGGCTATGTCGGCTATGACGAGGGCGGTGCGCTGACCGAAGCGGTCCGGCGCCGCCCCTATCAGGTTATCCTCTTTGACGAGGTGGAAAAGGCGCACCCGGACGTCTTCAACGTGCTCCTTCAGGTGCTCGATGATGGCCGCCTGACCGATGGTCAGGGCCGCACGGTCGATTTCCGCAACACGCTCATCATCATGACCTCGAACCTCGGATCGGAATACCTGCTGACCGGATCGGTCGAGGCCGCCCGTCCGCAGGTGATGGAGGCCGTGCGCGCCAGTTTCCGCCCGGAATTCATCAACCGGATCGACGAGACCATCCTCTTCCAGCGGCTGGAACCGCAGCACATGGGTGCGATCGTCGCCATCCAGCTCAAGCGGCTCGAAGGCCTCCTCAAGGACCGCCGCATGCGCATCGAGCTTGATGATGCGGCGAAGGCCTGGCTTGCCGAAAAGGGCTATGATCCCGCTTATGGCGCGCGCCCCCTGAAACGCGTCATCCAGAAGGAGTTGCAGGACCCGCTGGCCCGGCTGATCCTGGAAGGCAGCGTCAATGACGGCGACACGGTGACGGTCTCGGCAGAAGCGGGAACCCTCACCTTCAATGGCCGCGCGGTGTCCCGCTCGGCCCTGCCGCCGGCAGAAGCGGTGATCCAGTAGGGATCTTTAGCGCCGCAGCTCATCCGGGCTGCGGTGTTCCGCGAAAAGTCGCGGGCGGCCAGTCGGCCTTGCGGCCCCTGCCGGGGCCGGGCCGGCACCCCGGCGCGTAGCGCCGCAAGCGCGACTGCGCGCCCGAACTCGTGCGAGGCGCGGAGCACCGCTAAAAAGACGCCCCTTCCCGTTCAGACAGAGTCGCGCTTAGCTCCGCCTACTGGAGGTGCGGCCACGCACCCCGAACGGGGAGGAGATTTTCATGTATCAATCCATGATGGTGCCGGTTCTGGCACTGGTGTGCTGGACGCTGGTCATGTGGCTGTGGATGTACGCCACGCGCATTCCGGCCATGCAGAAGGCCAAGATTGACGTCACGAAGATGAAGGAAAAGTCCGAGATGGACGTGCTGCCCCGCAGCGTGCGTCAGATCGCGGACAATTATAACCATCTGCACGAACAGCCGGTGATCTTCTACGCGCTGGTCACCTACAGCCACCTTGTCGGCGTGGGCGATGCCATCAATATCGGCTTTGCCTGGACCTATGTGATCCTGCGTGTGGCGCACTCTCTGGTGCAGGCGACCATCAATTTCATTCCCTTGCGCTTTGCCCTGTTCACGCTCTCGACGCTCTGTCTCATCGTCATTGCGGTTCGCAACCTGATTGCGCTGCCGGTATGATCCTGACCGTATACGGACTGAAGACTTGCGAGACCTGCCGCAAGGCAATGACGGCGCTTGGCGAAGGCGGGAAAAATCCCGCCTTCGTTGACATTCGCGCCGAACCCTCAGTGAGCGGACTGATCCCTCAATGGATCAGGGCCGTCGGCGAGGCGAAGATCATCAATCGCGCCTCGATGACGTGGCGAAAGCTTTCCGACGCCGACAAGGCAAGGGCTGATGACCCGTCAAAACTCGCAGCCCTGCTCGATGAACACCGCACCCTGATCAAGCGCCCGGTGATCGTGACCGGCGGGCAGGTGCATACCGGCTGGACGAAGGATGTGAAGGCAGCGCTGGGGGTTTAGGGGGAGGCCCCGGACAATTCTTGCCCGGACCTCTCCTCCGGGGTCCCCGGCTTGATCGGGGACCCATTCTTTTCACTCCTGGCGTAAAGCAGTGAAAGACTGGCAGAAGTCAGCAGGCTGAAACCGTTCTGGGTCCCCGCTCGGGGGCGGGGACCCCGGTGCATTGAACTTGGCCCGAACTGACCGGCTGAAATGGCAAACCCGCCTTGCATGAAAGCACCGGACTTGCCGTCCCCGCCCCCTCGCCAAGCGGGGGCAGGAGTGTTATCCGCCCCCTTTGCCGCCCGTCACAGGTATCGCCATGCCCGCTTTCGACCTTGCCCTTCTCTCGGCCGCCTTCGTCACCTTCTTCGTGGTGATCGACCCGATAGGGGTGATGCCGATCTTTGCCGGGCTGACGCAAGGCACCAGCGCGGCGCACCGGCGCAAGATGGCGATCAAGTCGGTGCTGATCGCAACCGTGATCCTATTGGGCTTTGCCTATGGCGGGGAGTGGCTGCTATCGGCCCTGCATGTCAGCCTCGATGCCTTCCGGGCTGCGGGCGGCGTTCTGCTCTTCCTGCTCGCGCTCGACATGATCTTTGAAAAGCGCACCGAGCGCCGCGAGGACCGGGCCGAAAAACTGCACCCGGATGGCGCCGAGCCGCGCGAGGAAGACATTTCGGTCTTCCCCATGGCAATCCCCATGCTGGCCGGGCCGGGCGCCATCGCCTCCATCATGCTCTACATGTCAGGCTCGGGCGGAGATTTTGCCACGCAGGGCGTCGTGCTCTCTGCCATGGCAGCAAACCTCATCGTCTGCCTTGTCCTTTTCCTTGCAGCAGGCCCCCTCATGCGGGTGATGGGCGATACCATCGCCGCCATGATCACGCGCATCCTCGGGGTTATCCTGGCCGCGCTTGCCGCCCAGTTCATCTTCGACGGTATCCGGGGCGCGCTGCTGGCCTGATCATGGTCAATGCGGCGTAAACGCTGCGCACACCGAAATTTAGCCAGTTTCTGCCATTCTCCTGCCCTCAAGGTGCGGGAGACAATGCGCCATGACACGGTTTCGAATTCTGCTCTGGATTGCGTTTGCAGGCGTGCTGGCCCTCGGCCTCGGGGCGGGCGGACTGAGCCTTGCTACCGGCCTGATCGACCAGGCCATCGCCTTTACCTGGCCGAGCGCGGGCGCCGCGCTGGCGATAGCGCTGCTTATCCCGGCAACCCGTCAGGAATAGCGTGCAAGTTCAGTTGCGCGACGACCCCGGACCGTCATTCCAGACAATCCGGTAGAGATCAAAGCGGCGGTCGCGCAGGTTTCTGACCGTGCCCGACCGCCGGCTTTCGGCAAGGTCGTCAAGGCGCAGATCTGCCACCGCAATCGTTTCCACATTCTCTGATGTTTCCGCTGCGATGCCGTCGCGTGCGAAGGGAAAGTCGCACGGCGTCAGGATCGCGCTCTGGGCATAGTTGATGTCCATGTTCTCGACATCGGGCAGATTGCCCACATTGCCCGCGGTGACGACATAGAACTGGTTCTCGATCGCGCGGGCATGGGCGCAATAGCGCACCCGCAAATGGCCCGTCCGGTCATCGGTGGCATAGGGCACGAACAGGATGCGCGCGCCTTCATCGGCAAGACGCCGGGCAAGTTCGGGAAACTCGCTGTCATAGCAGATCAGCACGCCGATTGGCCCGCAATCGGTCGCAATGGCGTGGACGAAATCCCCGCCCTTTATGTTCCACCAGAAGCGTTCATTGGGGGTCGGGTGGATCTTCTCCTGCGCATGGACCGAGCCGTCACGCAAGAAGACATAGGCCACGTTCTGGATCTCGCCGTCCTCGGTCTCGGTCGGGTGAGAACCACCAATGATGTTGATATTGTAGCGCACCGCCAGCTGGCTCATGAACTCCAGGAAGCGCGGCGTATGGCGCGACAGGGCGGCGATGGATTCCTGCGGCGACAGCCTGCGCTTTTCCAGCGACAGCAGCGCCACCGTGAACATTTCCGGGAAGACGCAGAAATCGGCCCGGTAGTCCGAGCAGACATCCACGAAATATTCCACATTGCGCTCAAACTCGCGCGTGCTGTCCACGGCGCGGGCCATGAACTGGATCGCGGCCACGCGCACGGTCTGCGGATCGGGCCGCTTGCCACCGGTCGGCGCTTCGACAAACTTCGGATTGCGCCACACCATCAAGGAGGCGTGACCGGCCGAGTCCGTGTCCTCGGGATAATAGTTCTTCAGCACGCCCACCGGCTCGAAGCCCATGCGCATCTGGAAGTTCGAGACAGAATCCTTCACCTCGCGCGCCTCGATGGCGGCGAGATATTCTTCCGGCGTCGGATAGGTCTTGCGGCGGCGGCGATAGCCCGGCAGCCGGCCGCCAAAGACAACGCCTTTCAGGCCCCAGGCCTGGCAGAGCTGCTTGCGGGCGTTGTAAAGCCGCTGGCCGATGCGCAGGCGGCGGCGCGACGGATCAACCGCCACCTCCATGCCGTAGAGCCACTCGCCATCCTCGTCATGACGGGCCGCGTAGCCATTGCCGGTGATCTCTGCCCAGGTGTGCGGGCTCATCGCCAGCTCTTCGGTGGTGATGAAGGTGGCGCACCAGCCCACCACATCGCCTTCATACTCGACGAGGAACTGACCTTCCGGAAATGCCTGTATCTGGCCGCGTATCATGCCCGGCAGGTCCGGCGGCAGGTTGGGATAGGCCCGGTCCTGCAGCGCCAGGATTTCCGGCACATCGGCGAGCGTGGCATTGCGGACAGTCAGCTTGGCGCTTTGTCGGGCTTCAGTCATGAAAAATGGGGTCCGTACAGATCGGTGCGCCGATCCCGGAAAAAGCCCCAGGCGGCGCGGTGACGGTCGAGGAAGGCACGGTCGAAACGCGCGATTGCCACGCCGCGTTCCGTCCGGTCCAGTTCCGATACCACCTCGCCAGTATGATCGCAGATGAAGCTGGTCCCGTAAAAGACCTGCCCGTTTTCATCGCCCACCCGGTTGGCCGCAGCCACCGGCATCACGTTGGAGACCGCATGACCCTGCATGGCACGGCGCCAGCGCGCCGCCGTGTCCAAGCTGTCATCATGGGGTTCGGAGCCGATAGCGGTCGGGTAGAGCAGAACTTCCGCGCCCAGAAGCGCCATGGCGCGGGCCGTTTCCGGGAACCACTGGTCCCAGCAAATGCCGACGCCGATGCGGCCATGCTTCGTATTCCACACCTTGAAGCCGGTATCGCCGGGGCGGAAATAATACTTCTCCTGATAGCCCGGCCCGTCGGGAATATGGCTCTTGCGATAGGTGCCGAGCGCCTTGCCGTCAGCATCCAGCATCACCATCGAGTTGTAATAGCGCGGCCCTTCGCGCTCGAAGATCGAGACCGGGATGACAACGCCCAGCTCTGCCGCCAGCGGTTGCAGGGCGGTCACGCACGGATGTTCCAGTGCGGGGTAGGCGGTACCAAACCAGCGCTCTTCCTGGCTGGTGCAGAAATACGGCCCCTGAAACAGTTCCGGTGGCAGGATGACCTGCGCACCCTTGGCCGCGGCCTCGCGCACGAGGTCCTTCACCGTTT
>NZ_JBQLZR010000124.1:0-6080 GCF_052168375.1 Glycocaulis sp. | reverse complement strand
TGAACGCGGCGCTTGCGCGACTCGGTTCCGACCTGAAGAAGATGGAAGCGCACCGCACCTTCATCGGAAAGCTCAATGACAGCCTGACGGCGGGCGTCGGCAATCTGGTCGATGCGGATCTGGCCAAGGAGAGTGCGCAATTGACCGCCTTGCAGGTCAAGCAGCAGCTCGGGGTTCAGGCGCTCTCGATCGCCAACTCCGAACCGCAGATCATCCTGTCGCTCTTCGGACGATAGGCATTTCGTCCGAGGGGGACGAATAAAGGGCGCAGCCACTGGCTGCGCCCTTCGCATTTACGCTGTGTGGACCGGCGTTCAGAACGCCTTGGAAATCATCAGCACGCCTGTGCCATTGCCGGCGCCAATGTCTTCGGAACTGTCGATATAGGCCAGTGACCAGTCGACCCCGAGAGCGGTCCAGCCAACGCCCAGCGACCAGTCCCACTTGTCATCGCCATCGCCATCCGGGTCACCAAAGCTACCGGTTTCGTACCCGACGCTACCCGTCAGGCTGAGCCCGGAATCTCCCAGCGGATAGGCACCCTCATAGTAGAGGTAAAGATTGTCGTCATTACCGATATTGTCCTGTTCGGGCGCGTAGGCGAACCCGAACGTGGACTCCAGGCCTGCGGCAGCAAAGCCGGCAGACCCGTAGAATTCCAAATAATGCGTGTCGGAAGAGCCGGGATAGGTATACATGAGCGCGCCGATATCAAAGGCGACGCCGCCTGCCTCAAACCCGTAGCCGGCATAGATGTCCAGCTCCAGTTCGGAGCCGCCGACCGGCTCGATGCCTGATCCCCATACCCCGGCATAGAAGCCGCTCTCCGAGCTGATATCGAACCCGCCCTGAAGCGCGATGTCGTTGTCCGAAAGCGAGATGCCGCGGAAGCGGTAGTCCGTGACGAGCGCTACATTAGCCTCGATCTCGAGTGCCTCTTGCGAAAAAGCTGGCGTGGCGATGGCAAGTGAGGCGGGCGTGGCGGCGGCCAGCACTGCAGCCAGGCGGATGGAGCCGGAAGGAAAGGTCTTGAGGTATTTCATGTCTGATCCCCTGTTGATCTGGATGGGCCGCCCCGCAGCCGGCCTGTTGGTGTGCAATTGCGTCTGGCCTGTGCCGTTGACGCGCCCCGCACTGCCGATGCTGGCCAGCCCGCAAAGGCAGGCGTGACACCGGCTGTGTCGAGAATGGTCATCTGGAAAAGGCGGGCCCGCTTTTTCGGGCGTCCAGGCAGGTTCGGCTTGCGAGGGTGGCCGGAACCTGACCGGGAGTTGCCCGGAAATTCTGTTGATGCGGGCTGCGCTGCCCCGGATGGACCGGTAGCCGCTGCCGGGCCGGGCACCAAGCCCGGCGCGGCAGCAGGCCAGGTCATGTGGCTGCCGGGGCTTTCTCCTTTCCCGGCAGGAATTCCGGATAGGCGCTGTGGCCCAGCTCGGAATAGTCGCCGCCAACTGTCTCCTCGTCGGGCTTGAGGCGGATGCCGACGGTAATCTTCAGGACAAGGAAGAGGATGAAGCTGGAGACGAAGACGAAGGCACCGATGGCGCCAATGCCGAGGGCCTGGCCTGCAAAGCTGGCATCAGGGTTGGTCAGCGGCACGATCATCGTGCCCCAGATGCCGGCAAACAGGTGGACCGGAATGGCGCCGACCACGTCATCAAGGCGGATCATTTCAAGAAGGATCGCGCCCAGAGTGGCAATGACGCCGCCCGCCGCGCCAAACAGGATGGCTTGTCCGATCGTGGGGTGAAGCGGGTCAGCCGTGATCGAGACGAGACCCGCCAGCGCCCCATTGAGCACGACGCCCAGATTGGCCTTACCCTTGCCGAGCGCCAGGCTGAGCAGATAGGTCGCCACCACGCCGCCAGCGGCAGCCATGTTGGTGTTGGCAAAGATCTGGGAGATGGCTGTGGCGTCCGCCGCCGAGCCCATCGCCAGCTGGGAGGCGCCATTGAAGCCGAACCAGCCGAACCAGAGAATGAAGGTGCCGAGCGTTGCCAGTGGCAGGCTGGATCCGTGCATGGCGACAGGCTTGCCGTCCACAAAACGGCCGGTGCGGGCACCGAGCAGGATCACGCCTGCAAGGGCTGCCCAGCCGCCGGTGGAGTGGACGATTGTGGACCCCGCAAAGTCGGCGAATCCGGCCGCATAGAGCCAGCCTTCACCCCACGTCCATGCCCCCTGGATCGGATAGATGACGGCGGTGAGGACCACGACGAACAGGAAGAAAGCGCCAATGCGTACGCGCTCGGCCACGGCCCCGGACACGATTGAGGCGGTCGTTGCCACGAACACCATTTGGAAGAACCAGTCTGATGCACTGGCATAGCCGTTGGCGGTAAGATCGATGACCTCGTCGCCGGTCAGTTCGCTGGGCGACCAGAAAGAGGGAATGCCAAAGAAACCACCGCTCTGATCGACGCCGGAATACATGAGATTATAGCCGACAGCGTAGAACATGATGCCGGCAATCGCATAAAGACCGATATTTTTCAGACAGATCGCGGCGGCGTGCTTGCCGCGCACGGAGCCGGCTTCCAGCATGGCGAAGCCTGCCGCCATCCACATCACCAGGAAGCCGCCAATCAGGAAGAGAAGCGTGTTGAAAATGTAGGCGGTCTCTTCTGCCACCTGAGCAGCAGCGGGAGCGGCGAAAGCGAGGCTCGCGCCCAGCGCCAAGGCGCCGGCGAGCGCAAGCGGCCGCCTGCGCAGCCGCGCGGCGGATAGATCTGTGATCATGATTGTCCCCTTGAGAATGAGTAAGCGCCCAAAGGCGCCATTGCGGCAGAGGAAGCCTTCAGGGTGCCGGCAGGCCCGGCAGGCTGAACGGATTTCGCTTCGTACATTGCGCACTTTCCTCCGCGTCGAGCGCGGGTCGTCGGGATCGCAATGCAGAGTTTCGCGCCGGTCTGATGCCGCGCTTTATGACAACACCATGACGAGTGCTATGATGCGCCGCAACAATTATTGTAATGATGCACGCTGCGACGCAACAAAATGTGTTAAAAATGTCACAATGACTTTGAACGGGAAAAAGTATATCAATAAAGAATATGAACATGCAGAAAGGGAGGTCGCTTGCGGGCGACCTCCAGTTGTCTGCATATGCGGATCGCGAGAACCGCCACTCTATCGCGGTGCACAAGATGCGGTGAGTCAACGGCAGAATTGTCCGGACGAAGTTTTTCGCGCCTGTTGTATGTCAATGCCGCGCTTGAAAGCGCTGCTGCCCGCAAAAGGGGCGCAGGCTTGCGCCGCCGCGACTCACTTCATGGTGGATCGTATTGCAGGCCGGTGGAGAGCAGGGCATGGCGCAGGCGGGTGAGTTTCTGGCGTATGGCCGGCAGGACATCGATGCCGATGATATCGCTGCGGTCGTGCGGGCGCTTCAATCGGACTTTCTCACTACCGGCCCCGAGATTGACGCCTTCGAGACGGAGTTTGCCAGATGGACCGTTGCAGGCCACGCGATTGCCTGCTCGAACGGCACCACGGCGCTGCATCTGGCATTGGAGGCTCTGGGCGTGGGCGAGGGAGATGTTTGCATCGTGCCCTCCATCACCTTCATGGCGACCGCCAATGCAGCCCGCTATTGCGGCGCCGAGGTACAGTTCGCTGATGTCGATCCCGATACGGGATTACTGACGGCGGAAACGCTGGAAGCGGCCCTTGAGCGGACAGGGGACCGCGCGAAGGCCGTCCTGCCGGTCCATCTTGCCGGTGTACCCTGTGACATGGAGTCTATCGCCTCCATCGCCCGCAAGGCCGGCCTGAAGATCGTCGAGGATAGCTGCCACGCCATCGGATCGCTCTATCCGGACGGGTCCATGGTGGGCGCATGCAGGCTTGGCGATGCGGCGACGTTTTCCTTTCATCCGGTGAAATCCCTTACGACCGGAGAGGGCGGGATGATCACAACGGAGAGCGCAGAACTGGCGTCTCGCATGGCGCGCATGCGCAGCCACGGAATCGAGCGCGATTCCAGCCGATTCGTCCGCGAGGAGGGTGCCCATGAACCCTGGTATCACGAGATGCCGGCCCTGGGATGGAACTACCGCCTGCCGGATATAAATGCTGCCTTGGGCCGCGCTCAGCTGGCCCGCATGGGCGAGTTTGCGGCCAGACGCCGGGCACTTGTCTCGGCCTACAGGAAAGGACTGGCGCCGCTCGCGCCGCTGGTCCGTCTGCCCGATGATCCCGCCGGCTCGGATCCGTGCCGTCATCTGATGAATGTGCTGATCGATTTTGATGCCGCGGGGATCAGCCGGCCCTCGCTCATGCATGCCTTGAAGGCCAGAGGCATCGGGACGCAGGTGCATTACATTCCGGTCCACACCCAGCCCTATTATGTGCGCCGCTATGGCCGGATGAACCTGCCGGGCGCGCAGGCGCACTATGCCCGCACGCTGTCCTTGCCACTCTTCACGCGAATGGACGAGGCGGATGTGATGCGGGTTTGCGATGAGCTGGGCGCGGCGCTTCGCGCCTAGCTAGCGCGGCCCCAGCTTATCGATCAGCTCAATCGCGCTATCGGCAATCACCGTGCCCGGCGGATAGACGGCGGCTGCCCCCATCTGCTTGAGAGTCGGTACGTCTTCGGGCGGAATGACACCGCCAACAACGATGAGCTTTTCGCCGCCGCCACCGTCTTTCAGGGCATCGCGCAAGGCAGGCACCAGTGTCAGGTGACCGGCAGCCAGCGACGAGGCGGCAACCACATGCACGTCATTTTCGATGGCCTGGCGGGCCGCTTCTTCCGGCGTCTGGAAGAGCGGGCCGATATCGACATCCCAGCCCAGATCGGCAAAGGCAGACGCCACAACTTTCTGGCCGCGGTCATGCCCGTCCTGACCCATCTTCGCGATCAGGATGCGCGGGCGGCGGCCCTCGGCTTCGGCAAAGGCATCGGCGGCTTCGAGGGCACGTTGTACCTTCTCGTCATTGCCCGAGGCTTTCAAATAGACCCCCTGTACCGACTGGATCGCGGCCTTGTGGCGACCATAGACCTTTTCCAGTGCATCGGAAATTTCACCGACCGAGGCATGAGCGCGGGCGGCCTCCACCGACAGGGCAAGCAGATTGCCGCTTTTCTCGTCTGCGGCGCGCGTCAGCGCATGCAGGGCGGCCTCGACTTTTGCGCCATCGCGATTGGCGCGCAGACGTTCCAGCTTTTCCAGTTGCTGGCGGCGCACACCGGCATTGTCGATTTTCAGGACCGGGACGTCCTCCGGCTCGTTCAGGCGGAACTTGTTCACGCCGACAATCGTCTGCTGGCCGGAATCGATACGGGCCTGCGTCCTGGCGGCGGCTTCCTCGATCCGCAGCTTCGGTGTGCCGTCCTCGATGGCCTTCGCCATGCCGCCGAGAGAGTCGATTTCCTCGATATGGGCCAGCGCTCGCGCGGCAAGATCGTGGGTCAGGCGCTCGATGAACCAGCTTCCGCCCCACGGATCGATGGCGTCAGTCAGATGGGCTTCGCTTTCGAGCACGATCTGGGTGTTGCGGGCGATGCGGGCGGAGAAATCGGTCGGCAGGGCCAGCGCCTCGTCGAGCGAATTGGTATGCAGGGACTGGGTATGGCCATCGACGGCGGCCATTGCCTCTATCGTGGTGCGCGCAACATTGTTGAACACGTCTTGCGCGGTCAGCGACCAGCCGGATGTCTGGCTGTGCGCCCTCAGGGACAGGGACTTGTCCGATTTCGGCGCAAAGCGCTCCTTCACCAGCCTTGCCCAGAGCAGGCGGGCGGCGCGTAGCTTTGCCACCTCCATGTAATAGTTCATGGAGATGCCCCAGAAGAACGAGAGGCGCGGCGCAAAACTGTCCACATCCAGCCCGGCTTTGACACCGGCGGCGATGTATTCCAGCCCGTCCGCAATCGTGTAGGCGAGCTCCAGATCCGCCGGCGCTCCGGCCTCCTGGATGTGATAGCCGGAAATCGAGATCGAGTTGAAGCGCGGCATTTCCGACGAGGTGAAGGCGAAAATGTCGGAGATGATCCGCATCGAGGGCGCAGGCGGGTAGATATAGGTGTTGCGCACCATGAACTCTTTCAGGATGTCGTTCTGGATCGTTCCTGA